>JBFIFS010000020.1:0-27474 GCA_041602695.1 Kiritimatiellia bacterium | reverse complement strand
CTGGAATCGGTCATGCTTACCCACTCACGTCTGGTTGAGTGGAACTTAAAAGAAGGCGTAAGCCCAAGTCGTGCGGCCTCAGCTCGCTTCGCCCGGATCTCAATCAAAGAGGCGCGTCGCCTGCGGGCCGGGATCGTAAACGTTGACAATGTACCGCATAAGCATTTTCTCAAGGAGGAAATATGCCATTCGCTTGAAAAAAGAAAAATGCCCGTTGTGAAGATCGAGAAGATAGAGTATCCATGGCATTCGGAATTCGAAGATCCTCCAGGCTGGATGCAGAGCCCTTACCCCTGGGACTGGCTTCTGATAGCCAGAAAGGCCTAAATGAAACCTCGCAGGAAACATCAGCCAAAGGGATTACAGGTCCTTCATGACGATCGCGACATAATCGTGGCCGACAAATCATGCGGGCTTCTCACCGTCGGCAACGACCGGGTCAGGGACCGAACCGCATATTTCCTGCTGAACGATTACGTCCGCAAAGGCAACCCTAAATCACGTAATCGCATCTTCATTGTACATCGTCTCGACAAGGACACTTCAGGTGTAATCGTCTTTGCAAAGAGCGAAGAGGCAAAGAGGTTCCTGCAGGACAACTGGGAGGACTTCAGCAAAACTTACTACGCTGTTGTCAGCGGCAGGATGAAGAACAGGGAAGGCCTCATCAGCTCTTACCTGGCCGAGAACTCGATACATAAAATGTATTCCACATCAGACCCCAGGAAAGGAAAGCTCGCCAGGACAAAATACCGGGTCCTCGAGGAATCAGCCAAATACAGCCTGCTCGAAATCGAACTCCTTACAGGAAGAAAAAACCAGATTCGAGTACATCTTTCTGACGAAGGCTGCCCTGTCGTCGGCGACAAGAAATATGGCAGCAAGGAAAAAGGCATCAAGCGCCTGGGGCTGCACGCTGCATCGCTCACAATCACACACCCCTACACAAAGAAACAGGTCACCTTCTCCACCGAGATTCCCTCATACTTTCGACACCTTATGACTGCGAGTGGCCGGCAGTAAGAAGGAGGCCCGACTGCATGGCGAAGCCGGCTTTCATGAATTTCAAGCTAGCAAAGTGATTTTGCCAATGCTAAAAGAACCTAAGCTTGGAGCTACTGCGTAAAGGAGCATAAAGATGAGCAACTGGTTTTATCTTCTCAACGGACAGCAGGAAGGGCCCGTCCCCCAGGAAGAGCTCACTCAAAAGCTCAACGCGGGAGAGCTCCCTGAAGACACTTTTATCTGGTCCAAGGGGATGAAAGACTGGCTCAGGGCAAACGAGGTGGAAGGGTTCCTCACACAGGAGACATCCACGACTGCCGCGGCCGAACAGCCCCAGATGTCCGAAGAAGCATCCGCTGCGGCCGCTTTGGCCGCTGCACTCGCAGACGATGAGCCGGCGGCAGAAGCGCCTGCGGCAGAGCCAGCGGCACCGGCAGGGAAGCTTTCACTTGCCAAGCGCCAGGAGCCCGCCGCGCAACCCCAGGGGGTTGCATCGGCGCAAGGGCCTGACCAGAATGCTGCCGGCCGCGGAGGCGTGCCGTTTCCCGGTCAGCAAGGCTACCGTCCTCCGACCCAGGCCGAGGCCGCATACCTTTATATTTCTCCTTTAAGGCTCATATTCATGTCGATATTTACCTTCGGTGTTTATGAGATGTATTGGATCTACAAGAACTGGAAATACGCAAAGATGAGGGACGGTCTCAGCATAATGCCGTTCTGGCGAGCATGGTTTGGCATCTTCCACTGCCACAATCTTCTGCGCTACATTCATACAGACAGGGTTTTGACAAAATGGCGGGAACCGAAATTCAAACCGGGGACACTCGCGACCATATGGGTAATCATGCAGGTCATCGCAAACATAAATGGGCGCGTTGGCTCCCAGGAGTTTTCTACAACATCGCTGTTAGGACCACTGTGGCCGTCCTTCCTGTGCTTTCTGCCCGTCCAGCTCTATATTAATAGCGTCAATAAAGAGATGGCGCCTGAAGCGAAGAAGACCGGCTGGACCTTCGGACACATTGTACTCACCATTTGGGGACTGCTTATCTGGGGAATACTTATCTCTGCTTTTTTCTTCGCTGACGCGCTGATGAAATACGTCGAATCCATGCCTCAGCAATAGCCGGCCGGGAAAGTCTAAGATGGCACAACTGCTGGAAATCGTACCCGCCATGCTCCAGCTCGCCCTGTGGTGCCTTACAGTCGCCCTCTATTTCGTGCTGGGGCTCCTCAACCGAAAGCATATCGCAAAACGCTGGAAGCCCGGCTTGGTTCTTTCCGCGGTTCTACTTGCGATGCTCGTGCCCAGCGCCGTCTTCGGGGCTTTTTACATCGACCTCTCGTCCCTGGAAGATGTTGCGTATGTTGGGCTGGCGGTCGGCTTATGTGCCGGGATTGTCATCCAGCTCGTGAAGTTTGCGTGGAACATCATGCTCTTCGGCGTCGCAGAGGCTGAATGGAACAGGACGGGATGGGGGCTCTCGCTCTCTCGGCAGCAGAAGGCGAACCCAACCTGACACGAACTGCTTCAGCCCTTCCTCATAGGCGTGGTTGCGGCAGCAGTAACAACCGCAGCCTTCAAGTGGCTCGATGTCGGCGAAGGGCCCGTACTCGTCACGCTCAAGAAACTGTTTCCCGATGCGGAGAGCGCGCCAAGCTTCGTTACTGTTCCCGTCTCCTGCCTTTTCGTGGTATCAGTAGCCGTCTCGGAGGAGCTGGCTTACCGCGGCGGGATCCTCGCCTACATCCTTCGTGTCACACGCAAAAGCCGCACCCTTACCTGGCTGGGCATAATCCTGCTTAATCTGCCGTGGGCGCTTGCGCACATACCAAACACTGACAACCCCCTCGCAAAAGTGACTCAAATGATGGTTCTGGGAATCGTCTTCACAATACTCGCTAAGAACAGAAGTATGCGTAGCGCTATCGCGGCGCATGTCGGCCTCAACCTGGCATCAATGGCCCTCGCCTACGGCTTCGGCGTGTAACCAGGATGCCAACAACCGGCCTGTGACCTTTGATCTGGAACGAAACGCCAATCTCTGCAATTATCACAACATGAGATTGCGTATCGCCACAGCATTTGCGCTGCTTCTTTTCCTCGCGCTCGGAATCACGCTTTTCCAGGTCAGCGACAGGCTTCCTGAGGAAACAGCGGGACAGGCAGCGCCTTTCGCCTTTGACCCGGGCTCCATTGACGGCAGCGCTGCTTATCAGATACTGGGCGAGTTTCTGAAAATTTCGCCCCGTGACTCAGGAACGGACCAGGCTAAAACGGCCGCACTGTTCATAAAGTCCGCCCTCGAGAACACCGGGCTCACCGCTGAAATCGACGAGTTCCTGGACTACACGCCAAAGGGACAGACAGTATTCCGGAATATCACCGCGACCGCCCCGGGCAACTCAAACAGCTGCATCGTCCTTCTATCGCACTACGACACTAAGAGCGGCCTCGGCAGCAATTTCACAGGGGCGAATGATTCCGGATCAAGCACCGCACTTCTCATTCATATGGCCTCTGCCATGGGAACAACAACCGCCTCAATACCTGATATAGTCTTCGCGTTTGTCGACGGCGAAGAGTGCATGGAGAACTACTCCAACTCAGATGGGCTCCACGGCAGCACGCGCCTAGCAGAAACCCTGCCCGCTCGCTACGGAGTGGAGGGCATAAAGGCCGTAATCGTCCTCGATATGATTGGCGACAAAGACCTGACCGTAACCGTGCCCAGGAATTCTTACCCCGAACTTATCCAGCGTGTTTTCAAGGAAGCGGAAAAGGAGGGGGCCAGGAACCGCTTTTCTCTTTACGGCCCCATACTGGACGACCACGAGCCCTTCCGGCGAATCGGCGTCCCCGCGATCGACATTATCGACTTCTATTACGGTTCCAGCCCGCGCCAAAATGACTATTGGCACACTGAAAATGACTCTATTGACAAAGTCGCCCCTGAAAGCCTTGAGCTCATAGGACGGATCACGGTAAGGCTGGTGAACTCCCTTATAGCAAACCCGTTAGACCGGCTCGATTAGCCCACGCGGAATCATTCCCTTATGAAGGGCACCGTATACCTGGCGTGAGGCATAAGGTAGTAACTCGGCTTACCGCCGAGCTTTTCGAGAACAATATCGCACGCGGCTTCCAGCGAGGGAGCACTTCTTATCCCCAGGTCGGCAAGGTCCTGGTCAGGCATACCCGTCACGAGAACGCATCTCTCCCCCCGAATTCTGGTCGATAGAGCGGTCTGCCCCAGGACCTCAACTGATTCCCGCAGTTGATCATATATGTCCTTAACCGTCCGCCGCGTGACCCAGTAACGGAACCGCTCGTCTCCCAAGCCCTCCGGAGCTGGGGCATCAAGAACGACCCAACCGCCTTCCCTGACCGCGCGCGACGCGTTAAAGAGGGCCTTGTGGCTCTGGACCCAGTTCTTTGCCGCATCAGTGGACGCTACAACAAAATCAGCAGCTTGTTCCAGGTCCACCCGTCCTACCTGCTCAGCCATTCGACACGCCTGGCGGTGAGCCAGCTCCAGATCACCCGCGAAAAGGCCGACCATCCGCCCATCATCGGATAGCACACTGTTGATGAGGAGGTCCGGTCCGCACAGCTTGGCCCCGGCCAGCATCTCCTCGGCCACCGGGTTGCCGTCGATGCGGCCGATCTCGACGCCGTCCCTGATCCGGTCAGCATCTGGATCAAGCGAAAGGCTGTGGTTGTATGCGATGGTTTCCCGCGAGGCACAGCCCGGCACTATGGCTTTGCGGCCGCCGCCAAAGCCCGCATGATAGTGGTAGGTCACGGTGCCAGTGAGAATGAGTCTATCGCACTCAATGACCCTCCTGTTCACCCGCACCGTGAAACCGAGCGGAGTCTTACCAACGGCGATCAGGTTCTCATCGTCATCAGGATCATGACAGGTTATTCGGCCGGCAAACAGGCTCGCCATCTCGTGGCCGAGGATCCGGCCCACCTCTTCACCTGAAGGGTGCCGGTGTATGCCGCTTGCAATGACAATACTCCAGTCTTCCGCCGAGCAGCCGGATTCGAGAAGCGATCCGGCAACTATCGGCAGCACCCGGTCGACCGCCGTTTTCCTTGTATGGTCCGAAACTACAAAGACCGTCTTCTCGCCGGGTTTCACTGTATCGGTGACTGATGAGCCGAGTGAGGCGGCAATCGCTTCTCTAGAGAGCTCGGGCAGGTCCGCAGATTCTATTTTCCCGAGGCAAGCAGCCCTGTCCCCCAGGTATGAGGGGATGGCGTCCATGCTAGAGCCCCATGACGTCCTGCATGTCATAGAGACCGGGGCCACGCCCAACGACCCATTTCGCCGCGCGAAGGGCTCCGGCCGCGAAGGCCTCCCTGCTCCAGGCGTTATGCGTAAATTCAATGCGCTCGCCGTGCGACTCAAAGCTTACGGTATGATCTCCCACAACTTCACCTTCGCGATGAGAGCGAATCACAATTTTGGAAGAATCTCTTATCCCCTGCTCCCCGCCTTCGTCGTGGAGGTAGTGCGAATCAAAGTCAACGCCCAGCCCCTCCGCAACCTTCTCGCCGAGCCGCAAAGCGGTACCGCTTGGCGCGTCTTTCTTGTGCACATGGTGCGTCTCGTCAATCTGAACTGAGTAGGCTGAGCCGAACACCTCGCCGGCCTTCTTCACTGCCGCGAAGAGCATGTTAACTCCCAGGCTCATGTTCGGAGCCCAGACCACAGGGACTTTCTGCGCACATCCATTTACCACAGCGGCCTCGTCGGCGCTCAATCCTGTAGTTCCAATGACAGCAGCCTTGCCGGCCTTCTCCACAGCAGTCATGTTCCCGGGAACAGCGTTATGCAGGGTGAAATCTATAAGAACGTCGCAGTCTTTAAGAACCAGGGAAACGTCAGAAACCACTTCAACCCCGATTGTCCCCACACCAGCAAGCTCACCGGCGTCCTTCCCGAGCGATTCGTGCCCCTCATATTCGACCGCCCCTACAACAGTCACTCCGTCGGTCTTGGAAGCGCAGTGTATCAGCTCGTGGCCCATTCGTCCGCAAGCTCCGGCTATAGCTACTTTTACATCACTCATAAGGGCAACTTATACTACTTGTCCTTGAGCTTGTCCAGCTTTGGCCGAATTACATACCTGCAGTAAGGCTGATCCTGGTTCTGATTGTAGTAGTCCTGATGGTAATCTTCTGCCTCATAGAATTCGCCCGCCTTCACGACCTCCGTCACAACAGGCTTGTCAAAATCCTTCTGTATCTCCGCAATGGATTCTTCTACTACCTTCTTCTGATCATCCGTGCTGTAGAACACAGCGGACCTGTATTGTGTTCCAACATCATTTCCCTGCCTGTTAAGCGAAGTGGGATCGTGTATCTTCCAGAAAACATCCAGGATCTCCCTGAGCGAGATCTTATCCGGATCGAACACGATCTCAGCCACCTCGGCGTGCCCAGTCGTTCCAGTAACGACTTCCTTATAGGAGGGGTCTTTAGTGGTTCCGCCCATAAAACCCACTGTTACCTTGCGTACTCCCGGAAGCGCCTGGAAAGCGGCATCTCCGCACCAGAAGCACCCGGCACCCAGAACTATTCTTTCTTCTTTCATAGACTCACTGTCCTTGAAGCCCAAAGATACAGAATTTATGCAGTACCTCAAGCCCGTTGGCTCTGGTCCGTCATTAAAAACATGACCCAGGTGCGAGTCGCACCTGGCACAGAGCACTTCCGTCCTTACCATTCCGTGGCTGAGGTCCTTCTTCTCTATGATCTTACCTTCATCAATGGCTGCATAGAAACTGGGCCAGCCGCAACCAGCGTCAAACTTCGTGTCCGACCTGAAAAGCTCGGCTCCACAGGCGCCGCAAAGGTACATTCCATCTTCCGTATGCTTATAGTACTCGCCTGAAAAAGGTCGCTCAGTCCCCTTCTCGCGAAGTACTTTGTACTGATCCGGCGTTAGGACCTCGCGCCACTCCTCCTCCGTCCTGATTACCTTGCTCATCTCCTCACCGCCCTTCACTGCCGGCGCTCCCGCTGTCCCCCTGCTGCAACCGGCAAAAACTAAACTCGCTGCAATCACAAGTGCTGTTAAAGCCCTCATCTTCGGCCCTCCACATCATTATAACGCATCAATCATGCCAGCGGCGATAGAGCCCAAAAACCTAAGTTTTAGCCGTTGTCATATTGTCGGTGTCTCACATAAAGGCCCCATAAATCGCTCTTGAGAGACAGACTGCGGGAAGGCGAAGGCATGCCTGCCTTTTCTCAAAAGACCACGCTGTTCCGGTGCTAACGCTACATTACGGTTTGCAAGCAGCACCCGCCCTGATATTCTGTCGGCAAGCTCAACCACGCTAAGGAGGTATACATGGCCAGCAAGAAGAAGCCCGTTAAACCACTGCGCAAGCTCGGAATGAGGGATGTAACAATCTTCAGGATAGCTAATCGCAAAGGCTTCGCCGCAATAGCCAGGAACAACCTCACGGAAGGCCGCACGGTCTATCAGGCGTATGATCGGTTAGTGAAGGCCTGCAAGAGAAGCGGGTATGAGCTTCCGGTCAAGACCGCCGCTCAGCTTCCCAAAGCAAAGTAGCCGGGACCCTCTTGCCTTCCAGGCAGCACGGGCGGGCAGCAGCACAAATAGCCCATGTCCCGCGAAGAACACCATCGTCGTATGCCAGCAGGAAGAACGGCTGAGCTACCCAAGGAGCGAGAGAACGCGGTCGGCAATGCGCTTGACAGCGCCGCGCTTGGCTTTCACCAGTCCCCCCGCACGCCCGCCCAGGTCCGCCCTGCGCGCCTCATCGCCGAGAAGCGACCTGAGCTCCTTCGCGAGCTCGTTCCTGTCTCTCACCTGGATCATGGCTCCTGCCTCAAGGAACTCCCCGGCTACAACAGGGAAGTTCTCGAGGTTCGGCCCCACAAGTATGGGCTTGGCGAACATGGCGGGCTCAATGAAGTTCTGGCCGCCATGCTCAGTCAGGCTCTTGCCGACGAATACCACGTCAGCAGCAGCATAGAAAGACATCAACTCGCCCGTGGTATCAACCAGAAGGACATCGGCCCTTCTTCCATGGGCCCCTGCGTCCAGCTCCGTCTTCCTTATGAAATCCAGGCCAGCGCCTTTGATCACGGCAGACACTTCGTCACGCCGCTCGGCATGCCGCGGAACCAGCACAAGCTTCGAGCCAGGGAATTCATCTTTCAGGCCATTGAATACCTCAACAAGAATCTCTTCTTCACCCGGCCAGGTCGATCCGCCCACAATTACAAACCCGTCTTCAGCAAGCCCCATGCCCCTGAGTATTGAAATCGCTTTCTCCCTGCCCTTCTCGCCAGCACTGCCCATGTCGTATTTGACCGTTCCTTCAACGAATACCTTCGCCGCGTCTGCTCCGAGCTCAATCATGCGCTGCCTGTCCTCTTGGCCCTGCATCATGGCGGCATCAATGCACCCAATGATGTCGCGGAAAAAGAATCCGGTCGCCCGGTAGCCTTTGTAGGAAGAATCCGAAAGCCTTCCGTTATAAAGCGCAACGGGAATTCCCTCCTTGTGCAGCCTGCGGATAAGGTTGGGCCAAAGCTCGCATTCAGTGAGCAGCAGCATTCTCGGCCTTATAAGGCCGACCACGCGCTTGCAAACCGGCGGGCAGTCCAGCGGGAAATAGATCAGGACATCCTGCTCGGGAAGCTTCTGCTCTGCCAGCGAAAAAGCAGTGGAAGTGTTCGTGGAAACAACAAACTTAAGGTCCGACTCCCGGGCGCGCAGCTCCTGCATGACGCGCAAGGCCACACCCATCTCTCCAACACTCACCGCGTGGACCCATATCCACCCGCCATCCGCGAGCTTCTCCATAAGATCATGGCCGTAGAGGCCTATCCGCTGGAGAAAAAACCTAGCGTATCCACCCCGCTTGCACATCCTGAACAGAAACTTGGGCAGCATGAGCAAATATGCCAGGCAAAAAAGTAAATTATAGAACAGCCACTTCATTTGAATCCCTGTGCATCACGCCCGAGGATGGGCATCGTCATAAACCTTCTTTAGACGCTCCACTGTAACGTGAGTGTATATTTGTGTCGTTGATAAACTTGAATGACCCAGAAGCTCCTGGACGCTGCGCAGGTCAGCGCCGGCGTCAAGCATATGGGTCGCGAAAGAATGTCTTAGCGCGTGGGGCGTGACATCAGATGGCAGGCCGGCCTCAATAAGATATTTCTTAAGGGACCTCTCGATCGACCGGGAGGAGAGGACTGTTCCGCGCAGATTCCGGAACACTGGCGTCTCGTTCTTCTTCCCTTCTTCCCAAAGCTCATCAGAAAGTTTCATGGCTGCCCTCAGCGCCCTGCTCGCCGGGTCCCCCAGGGGGCAGAGCCTTTCCTTCTTTCCTTTACCAAGAACCCTGACTACTCCGGACAGCAGGTCGACCCTGTTCCGGGTGAGGCCGGCTATCTCGCTGATACGGGCCCCCGTGCTGTAGAGCACCTCCAGTATGGCCGTGTCCCTCAGCGCGACATACTCCTCATGCCTGGCCTGCTTCTTTCCTTTTCGCTTCAGGACCTTCAGTGGAGCATCAAGAAGCTTCACTACATCATCAATGCTGAGCACCGACGGGAGCTTCCTGCCTCGTTTCGGTGCTCGGAGGCCGCTGAAAGGGTTCTGCTCTATATATTCCTCCCTTTCCATGAAACGATAGAAGGACCGGAGGCTGGACAGCTTGCGCCCGGTAGTTGAGGCCTGCTTCCCGTCCTTTTGAAAACTCACCAGGAAGCCGCGCGCCTTGAACCTGTCGCACTCACCCCAGGCGAAGGGCGGCCCGGCGTCCTCGCCCCAAACCATCTGTGCGAACTGTCCTACATCCACAAGATAGTTTCTTATGGTCAGCTCGGACGCGTTTCGCTCCGTTTCGAGGTAGCGCACGAAGTGCTCAACACACTTGTCCTTCATCAAGTCGTAGACGGGCAGCGGCATCTATTCCTTCTCTTCGGCCTTCTTCTCTTTCTTCACTTCAGGGCCTACTATGTTCTCCGCGTCAGGAATCTGGCTGCGGTAACGCTTTACCATTTTGAAAAGGGCCGCCTTCTGCTTAGGCGACAGTGACTTCCTCCTGCTGTAGTGCTGGCTCAGTGATTCGAAGAACTTCTTGTCATCGAACACCATCCGCCCGCGCTTTACAGGGTCTTTCCATTCCTTTACCTGCCCCATCGCGTTTAGCATGACAGCGCATTCGCCGTCTTCTTCCTCAACTTCAGCTTTAATCTCCAGCTTGTCCTTGATGGCTTCAAAGTTCTCTATCTTGTCTGAAAAGGACAGTACAACTCCGTCAAGCGCGTTGACCTGCGGATCAGTGAGACGACGCCCGGATTGAGCCCGACGCCCGAGCGAGTCGAGGAACTTCCTTGTGCGCTCCTCCATCTCCACGTCCTTCAGCAGCTCAAGCTTTGTCATGGTTGTGTCCCTGGGCGGCTCGGGAGGAGGCGCGTCAACAAACTCGCCATAGCCCAGCGCGCGGAGCCGCTCCTCAACGCCCTCTATCTGGTCCCGGTATTTGCATGCCAGACGGACAAGCGCCTCAAGCTGGCGTCGAGAAATAGGCCGCTTGGGGTTGTCAACCTGCTTGGCAATGGACTCGACGAATTTCTCGTCACTGTACGTTCGCTTCCCGCGCTTGACAGCGGCGGCCCACTCCGTGACGTGCTTGAGGTCATCGAGAACCTTGTTCACCACAGCTATGTCCGCGGGCGGCTCGGCGGCGTTTTTAAGCCAAACGCAGAATTTCTCATAGAAAGAACCCAGCATCTCTGTCCATTGGACTGAGCCCTTCTCAATTTCATCCAGTGCGCCTTCCATTTCCGCGGTGAAATGAACATCGAACAGCTCACCCAGGTCCGAAACGAGCAGCTTGGAAACCTGCCTGCCAAGGTCCGTCGGGGTAACGCTCTTCTTTTCCCGCGCAATGTATTCACGATTATAAAGCGTCGAGATGATCTGGGCGTAGGTGCTTGGCCTGCCTACTCCGTTCTGCTCGAGAGCGCGGACAAGTGAGGCCTCGCTGTAACGGGAGGGCGGCGTGGTCTCCTTCCGCTCCCCGTTCCACTTAACGCACTCGAGCCCCTCGCCTTGACTCAGCGGCGGTATCTTCTGCTCCTCTTTCTCCTTGTCGTCCTTCTGGCGCTCAGGCAGGTCCGTCCCTGCGACCTTCATATAACCCGCGAACGCTACTTCCGAGGTAGTCGCCTGAAGCACATACCTGCCGTCCTTGCCTCCCTCAGGCTCCGCGTTCACCTTTACGGTGCGGACAGAAATAACTGCAGGCTTCATCTGACAGGCGACAAACCGCTCCCAAATGAGCTTATAGAGCTTCATCTCTGCCGGCTCGAGCCTGCCCTTCAGGCTTTCGGGTGTGCGCTTGACGTCCGTCGGCCTGATTGCCTCATGCGCCTCCTGGGCCCCCGACCTGCTCTTATAGAAATTCGGCTTTTCAGGGCAGAACTCATCGCCATAGGAATCTTTGATGAAGTCCCGGCACGCCGCAAGTGCGTCGTTCGAAAGGGAAAATGAATCGGTACGCATGTATGTGATAAGGCCCGTGGGCCCTTCGCCCAGGTCAATTCCTTCATAGAGCTTCTGCGCTATTCCCATCGTGCGGTTGGGCGAAAAGCCGCAGTAACTCGAACCCGCCTGCTGCAGCGTGCTGGTTATGTAAGGAGGCCTCGGCCGGCGCTTGACTTCCTTGGTTTGGATCTCGTCAACAACAAGCTTCCTGCCCTGCAGATCATTCCTGACTTCCGTGGCCCGCTCGGCACTGTGGACCTCCGCTTTCTTGCCGTCTATCCGTATGAGCCTCAGCTCGAACGGGTCCAATGGGTCGACCAGTTTCCTGGCCGTTGCCCCGATGATCCAGTATTCCTGGGGAACAAACTTATCGATCTCATCCTCACGCTCACAAACCAGCCGCAAGGCCACAGATTGTACCCGGCCGGCGCTCAGCCCCCGCCTAATCCTCTGCCAGAGCACCGGACTTACTTTGAACCCGATAATACGGTCCAATACGCGCCGGGCCTGCTGCGCGTTCACCCGGTCCATGTCGATGCTGCCCGGATTCTCGAAAGCCGCCCGAACGGCACTGGGCGTTATCTCATTGTATTGAATGCGATAGAACTCCTTGTCTGTCTTTTTCTTCTTTCCCGTAAGCAGCTCCTTGAGGTGCCAGGCTATCGCCTCTCCCTCCCTGTCCGGATCGGGCGCGAGATAGATCTCATCGCAGGAATTCGAAGCCTTTTTTAATTCATCAATGACCTTCTTGCGTCCCTTCACAGTTACGTAGGACGGCTCGAACCCGTTCTCGAGGTCGACCCCGAGGCTTTTTGCCGGCAAATCACGGATGTGCCCCATTGATGACTTCACGGTATATTCCTTGCCAAGGATCTTGTTGATCGTTTTTGCCTTGGCAGGCGACTCAACTATAACCAGCTTCTTTCCCATTATTCTTCCTCGCTTATCTGTCTACAAATAAATCGTAATTCAGTTTCTTCTCAGCGCAACCATCTGGCCGGGAAGCATCTGGACCGCCCTCTTTATCTCCAGGCCCACCAGCAGCGAACTCATCGCGCCGGCGTGCATCCCCGTCTCCCGTATCAATACGTCGACGGGCAGCTCGCCCTGCTCAAGCAGTGAAACCACCGCACTCTCATCGCCCGTCATCTCGAGCGGCGCACGAGCCGGCCTGCTTCCCGAGACAGGAAACATCAGTTCGTATTCATCCAGAATATCACCGATGTTTTCTACAAGCTTAGCTCCCTGTTTTATCAGCGAATTGGTTCCACTCGACAGAGCCGAGTCAATCCTACCCGGAACAGCAAACACTTCACGCCCCTGCTCAAGGCCAAGCCTGGCGGTAATCATCGCGCCGCTCTTTATTCCGGCTTCAACTACGAGAACCCCCGTTGAAAGTCCGGTCACTATCCTGTTACGAATCGGGAAAGTGGTCTTGTCCGGCGCGCGATCAAGGGGGAATTCACTGATTACGGCGCCGCTCTCTACAATTTCCGATGCAAGCCCACGGTTTGATGCCGGATACATGTTTTTCATGCCGCTGCCAAGAACCCCGACGGTCCTGCCGCGCATCGTAAGGGCCTGCCTGTGGGCTATAGTGTCAACACCGACAGCCAGTCCGCTAACCACCGTATAGCCGGCTTCCGCGATCTGACCAGCCAGCAGGGCTGTGACCTCCCTGCCGTAATGACTCGGCCTGCGGGTTCCCACAACGGCAATGGACTTGCTGTCCCTGGACTGGAGCGCCCCCCTGATGTAGAGAGCCAACGGGGGATCGTGTATGGAAAGCAGGGATTGCGGGTATTCCGGATCCTGGCGGGTCACAAGGCGGACCCCAAGCCGTTCACATTCGGCAATCTCGCGCTGCCAGTCTACTGATCCGCGCTGCTCTGTGATAAGCCCGGCTACACGGGGCCCGACACCCTTTGCCTTCATGAGGTCAGCGGCTGATGCTGAAAACACGGCCTCCGCCGAGCCCAGGGCGTCCACAAGTGACGTTACGGTAACCGGGCCCATCCCTTCCATCATGTTCAGAGCTATGAGCGCTTCTCTTTCAGTCACTGTTCCCCCCTGGTCAAGGCCTCCGGTATCTCGTCAAGCAAGGTAATTATCAAAGAATTTGGTGCATGGCAAGCGCGAAGCGGTCCTAAGACCAACGGCAGCTTTTTCTTGGATTTTCTGCATGTTTTCCCATAAAATCCCTTCCTCATGCGTCTTACAGGCAAAGAAATAGGTTTTCTTATGGCAGGCTGTCTATCGGCTCTGCTCATCTTCCTCATTGGCGTGCGGTTCCAGCGCGAGCGGCCTGTAACGCTGCCTCCCGCGAACGTCTTTCCGATCGATAAGCCCGTTCGGGAAATCCTGAAAGGCTTCAAGCCCAATACCTGCCTGCCCGATGCTCGTGAGGGCACGGTATCGGGGTCAATCGATATGGAAACGTTCTCGGAAGAGTGGCTGACAGAATATTATGATGACCGCATATGGTGGGAGAGCGAACACGACAGGGGTGACACCGAGGATGACCATGTTATGCATAGGTCCATGGTTGAACCCCTTCGCAGGCTCGTAGAGCTCGTAGTGGCTGAGGGAGGCCACCTGGAAGTCCATGACGCCTATCGCCCCAAGGGCGTTCACGCCCCGCGCTCGCTGCACCGCGAAGGACGGGCCATAGACCTGACCTGCGACGATCTTGGCCTTGAGCGCCTCGCCATCCTGTGCTGGGCGGCCGGGTTCGACTGGGTCTACTACGAACTCAAGGCCAAGAAAGGCGCACACGTTCACTGCTCGGTGAGGCGGGAGCCAAACCGCAACGACTGGATCATGGCTGACCCCCAGTAGCGCCGGCGCACATCTCCTGCCACGCTTTCGCGCCAATCCTGCCGTCTTTCATGACGCACTCTATGAGCTTTCGGCTGTCGAGCGCGATTACTCGCGGCGGCGCGTACTTGAGCAGGTCGCTCTGGGTATCCAGCAGCTCAACGTATATCCGCGCCTGGCTGTTTTGGGCCATGACGCGCGTTGCAATATGCATGGTTTTCACGTCAGGATCGGCGAACCTCATGTTCGCGAAGACAAAAACTGCGTCGGCAGTCGACACGCTTGCCATGTTAAGCGCAGCGGGATTGATCGGGACGCCCGCGACAAACTTGTGGTTCGGGTAAGGGTTCCTCGAAACAAGATCTGTTACGATCACGACCTCCCTGCCGGACATCTCCGCCCAGCCTGGCAAGGACTGAATCAGCTCGTCAGCCACAGCGGTATATTCACAGACGACAATATGACCTCTGGCCTTGACCGGAACGCGGCCCTTCACGTGCCGATCGAGAAGATCGTGGACAGACTCGGCTATAATGGCCACGAGGTTCGTGTAGATGAAGAACCCGATAACAATGGCGAAGACTGCAACAATCCTGCCCGCATCAGTTACAGGAACAATGTCGCCATAACCAAGGGTTGTCGACGTAACGACCCACCACCAGAACACATCGAAGAATGAGATAATCTGGGGGTTCAGCCCTGCCTCGAGGTAAAAGAACAGAACTCCCGTCACGGCAAAAGATATAAATGCAATAACTGCTATTACCGTCAGCCGCTTCTTCATGAGGGGCATTATACAGAGGCAAAAGAGGCGTTACAGTTCAAAGTTTGCCGGCAGCCAGGTCCACAACCAGTATCTCTGGGTGGCAGTAGACACGAAATGGAGGAAACGCCACGCCGATACCTGCAGTAACATACAGGTGTGTCTTGTTTACCAGGAAATGGCCATGATCGAACCGGCGGCCGTGACGGGAAGGAATTACCACCGGTCCATACCAGGGCAACGCCCCCTGGCCTGCATGGTAGTGCCCCGTAAAGACAATGTCAGCATCGGCATCACTCAAGTCATAAATGTTGTCGGCCGTGTGCGAAAGTACGGCCAGCGGGACCCCTTCAGCCCGCTCAGGAACCGCCCACGCCTGATCACCCCACGGGTCTTCACAGGCCGAAACCAGGAGCTTGTCACCGCATGCGTCGAGAACAGTGCCTCGCGCGTCGAGAAGCTGGACGCTGGTCTTGCCCAGCGCACCGCGCACCTCGTCAGCATTTGACCAGAAGTCATGGTTGCCCAGGCAGGCATACACACCCAGCGGCGCGTCAAGCCCCTTGAGAGCTTCAGGCAAAACGCGCGCGTATTTGGTTCGCGAAATAAAGTCGCCTGTAATAAATACGGCGTCCGGCGCCATTGCCTTGATGCGCTCAGTGACACCATGGAAATACCCAGGTTCCAGCGTGCCGTGCACGTGCAGGTCGCTTATGTGCGCTATCCGCATGCGCCCCCTGCTCCACTCAGGAACACACAGCTCATACCTTCGGACCGCAAGCGCAGTGGTCGTAAATGGTTTGAGCAGAGAGAAACCCGGGACGTCCTCTTCTACTGGAGGCGCGCTCCTGTGCCTCCTCTGCATTACAAGCCGCTCTAACTCCAGGATGACCGCGCACAGCCATACCAGGCCGGGCACAATGAGCCAATAATCGACCGCTCGCCAGTATCCTAAAAGCAGGCAAAGTGCGGTGCACGCGACGAGCATACACCTTACTGCGATCGACCTTCCCCGGCTTTCGCGAATGTGCGCCAGGAAACGTCCGTATACAAAGGGAATTATCAGAAGCCCGGCCGAAAGATAGATCAGCGCCCCTGCGATTGATTCAACATCCAGCCAGCTCACAGAAATACCAGAATAGCCAAAACCGACAGGCCGTATAACGCTATGGAAACCAGCAGAGGCGCGTCCGTCAGGAGTATCTTTTCAGGCCTGTCCCCTTTGTCGTGACGATAGACCAGGTCCAGGTACCTGAAGATGCCAAAGACAACAAAGGGAACAGTGAAACCAAGCGCGTGCGTTCCGAACTTGGCAACCGTCTCGGGCCAGAATGTGTATATAGCGTAAGAAACGATCGTCGCGCCGCTTGTTACGGCTATCAGCTGGTCCAGGAGCCGCTCATCATATTTCTGAAGACTTTCCCTCTGCTGCGTTTCGTCGTTTTCTACGGAAAGCTTTTCGTGCCTTCGTTTGCACAGCCCCAGAAACAGCGCTAGAAGGAATGTGCAGATGAGCAGCCACGGTGACGCGGATGCATCCGGCAGAACAACGGCCCCCGCTGTCGCGCGCAGAACAAAGCCACCGGCAATAACCATGACATCAACAAGCGCAATCCGCTTGAGCAGGAACGTGTAGAGCACCTGAACAGCGATGTAGGCCAGCATGGTATAGAAATAGTAACGCGCCAAAAAAGCGGCGCCCACAAGAGCACCGCACATCAGAAGAAGGGAGGCAACAACCGCCTCTTTCTTCAAGACGCGCCCGCTGGCAATCGGCCGGTGCTTCTTGAGCGGATGATGACGGTCGGCCTCAGCATCCCTCACATCATTAATCAGGTATATAGAGCTGGACGCCAGACAAAACAGCAGGAAGGCCGGAACCCCCAGCAGCAGGTCAGATACTTCCGCCTCACCACGATTGAAATTGTCCCAGAAAGCAAAGAAAAACGCCGCAAGGACAACTCCGTTCTTCGTCCACTGGTTGGGACGCAACGCCAGAATGACATCAGACACCTTGCCGAACGGCTTCATGCGCCAGTGGACTCCGACTCAGGAAACTCTCTCTTCCTGGGCCTGCGGAACACGTTCTTGAAGGCCAGCTTCCAAACCATCCACAGCGCCTCCTTGAAGATTACTGTGCTCATCTTCGAATAGCCGGCGCGCCTGTCCACAAACGTGATGGGTATCTCCTTGATCCTGAAGCCGAGCTCCCAGGTGTTGTGGCTCATTTCAACCTGGAACGAATACCCGTTGGACTGTACCGAATCCAGGTCTATCTCCTGCAGGACAATGCGCCGATAACACTTGAATCCACCAGTCGGGTCAGTCACAGGCATGCCGGTAAGCAGCCTTACATACATCGCTGCGGATTTGCTGAGTAGCAGCCGGCTCATAGGCCAGTTGGTAATGCGGATCCCGTTCATGTAGCGTGAGCCCAGCACAAGGTCGGCGTTCTCTGCCGCCTTCAGGAAATTCGGGAGCTCATTGGGATCATGCGAGAAGTCGGCGTCCATTTCAAAGATGAACTCGTAGTCACGTTCCAGCGCCCACTTGAATCCGGCTATGTACGCCCTGCCAAGGCCGGCCTTCTCAGGCTTGTGCAGAACATGAATCCGCTGATCCATGTCGTGCATCTTGTCGAGAAGATCACCCGTGCCGTCAGGAGAGTTGTCATCAACGAAAAGAATGTTGGCCTCGGGCAGCAGGTCTAGAACTGCCCGGGACACAGGCCCTACGTTGTCCTTCTCGTCATAAGTCGGAATTATTACGACAACTTTGTCCATAACACGGGGCAGAATAATAGACTCTCGCCTAACCTGCAAGCCCGTTACAAAGCTGAGATTACTCTCCGCCCAAAGTGAAAGTCAAAGCCGCCTTCACTGTAAGGTCGTTCTTCTCAACACCGGCGGGCGGCGTGCTGTTTCGCCTGTTAGCAACAACCACGCGAAGGCTGGTCGAACCCGCCACCTTGGTCTCGACACCAACTTCAAGGTTCAGCAGGTACGAGTCAAAGTCATCGGTATTGGGAAGATATTCCGCGGACTGCCAGAGGTTGGCGCTTTCGGACAGCTTCACATCAAGGCGTTCCGTAAGACGCAGAGCTACTACTTCCTCGAGATTGTTCTCCAGGCTTTCATCCCTCAGCTTCTGGTCGATATAGGACACACCCAGGTCTGACTTAAGAGTGACGTCATCGCTCTTGACGAGAAACATACCGACACCAGGACCCACAGTCAGGCGGGAATCGACAAGCGCGATCTTGTCGTAGACGTTCTCAGCCCTGACATAGACGTAAGTGAGGTCCGACAGCGCCCTGTCGTATTTGACCGAAACAAGCGAGTTCTGACGCGAAAGCTCTTCATCAGTCTCCGCATATCCATAGCTCAGCAGGAATGAATAAATATTGGCGCCCGATGTATAACCGGACTCCAGGTCAGCCGTAAGCGCAGTGACTTCAGAATTTCCGCTGGATACATCAGCACCCAAACCGACTTTTGTCTTCAGTCCATCCTCGGCTCCAGCAACAAGAACGCAACTTGCAAGAACCGCACATACAATAACTGATCTTCTCATCCCTTGACCTCCTGTTTTGACATGAACCTACTCGCAGCCGCTCTCCTCACGATGCCCCATCAGCCAGCGGCCTTCGCCATTCCAAAATCTTGAGTTTATTGTAACGCCAAGTCAAGTGAAAGCATTTGACATTTGTGACCGCCATCTGGAAAATACAGTCATCAAAGACAGTAACAGGAGGTCCTTATGATACCCGGAATTATCGCTGCAGTAGTTGTTGTAATCCTCATCGGCTCGGTTGTGGGCATATACAACAAACTGGTTGCGCTTCGCAACCGTTTCAAGAACGCGTGGTCCCAGATCGACGTGCAGCTCAAACGCCGCTACGACCTGATCCCGAATCTTGTCGAGACTGCAAAAGGATACATGTCCCATGAGCGCGAGACGCTGGAGGCAGTAATCAAGGCGAGGGCCGCTGCCGTCAACGCCGCCGGCGCCGCGGCACAGACGCCTGGCGATCCGAAAGCGATGCAGGCCCTTATGGGCGCTGAAAGTGCGCTCGGCGGCGCGCTGGGCAGGCTCCTGGTCACGGTTGAAAGATATCCTGACCTGAAGGCCAACCAGACTTCCATGCAGCTCATGGAAGAGCTGACGTCAACAGAGAACAAGATCTCGTTCGCGCGCCAGGCATACAACGATTCGGTCATGACTTACAATACGACACGCGAAGTCTTCCCGAATGTCATATTCGCCGGCATGTTCGGCTTCGCGCAGGCTGAACTGTTCGAGGTCAAGGACGAAGAACAGCGCGAAGCCCCGAAGGTTTCTTTCTAAGTAGAAGGGCTCTCCATTGTCTAACGTCGGCACAATGGACTTCTTCGGGCATCAGGATGATGCCCGAAAGAAGACGTCCCTGCTGGTCGGCTATTACATCCTGGCAGTGGCCTTCATCATCATTGCTGTATACGCAGCGTTCATGCTCGTGCTCTTCGGCGCAGAGATGAAGATGAGAGGGTCCGACAGCCTGGACTTGTCAAAGCTATGGAACACAAAGGCGTTCCTTGCCGTTGTGACAGGCACCGTTATCATAGTGGTCACCGGCACACTTTACAAAATAGCCCAGCTCGGCAAAGGCGGCGAAGCCATCGCCAGAATGCTGGGCGGCCGCAAAGTGCCGGCGAATACAAGTGACCCGGCAGAGCGAAGGCTCCTGAATGTCGTGGAAGAAATGGCGATAGCCTCAGGCACTCCTGTGGCAAGCGTATATGTTCTGGACGGCGAGCAGGGAATCAACGCCTTCGCGGCGGGCTTCTCCCCCTCTGATGCGGTAGTGGCGGCAACACGCGGCTGTATCGACCAGCTCAGCCGCGACGAACTGCAGGGCGTCATAGCCCACGAGTACAGCCATATTCTCAATGGCGACATGCGCCTCAACATAAAACTCACAGGCATACTGCACGGCATACTGCTGATAAGCCTTGTCGGCTACTGGATAATGCGCTCTTCGGGAAGGTCACGCTCTTCGGGCTCCCGCAAAGGCGGCGGGCAGCTCGTGATCCTGGGCCTTCTGCTCTGGATCATCGGCTACATAGGAGTATTTTTCGGCAAGCTCATAAAGAGCGCTGTCTCCCGTCAGCGCGAATTCCTCGCAGACGCCTCTGCAGTTCAGTTCACCAGGAATCCCGGGGGGATCGCCGGGGCTCTCAAAAAGATCGGGGGCTACTCAAGCGGCTCGAAGATCACCAGCGCCAATGCAGAGCAGGCCAGCCATTTCTTTTTTGCCAATGGCCTGACTAGCTCCCTGATGTCGGCATTCGCGACCCACCCTCCCCTGAGCGAGCGCATAGCACGCCTCGATCCCACCTTCACCGCGGCCGAAAGAGACGCCCGCGGAAGCGCCGCCGGCATGGGATCGGCTTCTGCCATGACTTCCGGACTGGCCTCGGGCGGAAGCGCTGATATAGCCGTAAACACAGACGACGTTGTCGCCAGCGTCGGGCAGCCCGGGCTGGAGCACCTGGCTTTTGCGGCCCGGATCCTCTCCTCGATCCCGCCTGCGGTAGAAACGGCCGTTAGGAATCCGTCTTCTGCCAGGGCCGCAGTTTACTGCCTCTTGCTGTCTGACGATACATCTGTGAGCGGCGCACAGAAGGCGCATCTTGAAGCCCATTCCGAAGCGACGTGCCTGCAGGACATACGCAAGCTGGAAGCAGAGATCCGGCAGCTCGGACCGGAATATCGCATCCCCCTTGCCGATATTGCGGTGACAGCGCTGAAGGAAATGTCCCCGGAGCAGTACAACCGCTTCATCGCGAACGTTGACTGGCTGACGGCGGCCGACCAGGAGGTCGATCTTTTTGAGTACGCGCTGAAGGCCCTTATCAAACGCCGGCTGGAACCTGTTTTCGGGGTCGTGAACAAAGTGCCGATCCAGTTCTATGACCTCGCACCCTTGACGGGAGATGCCTGCAGGCTGATGTCGTGCATCGCATATTGGGGCGCAGACCTAATGGATGATGCCGCCAGGGCCTTCAACGCGGGCGTGGACAAGATGGGGCTCGGGCCGCAACAGATCGCTGCCTTGGACCAGTGCGGGCTGGACATGATCGACAAAGCGATAAAGAAACTCAACCAAAGCTCACCCGCCATTAAGAAACGCGTGGTTCAGGGCTGCGTCGAGTGCATCGCAGTGGACGGAAAGATAACCGTTGATGAAGCTGAGCTTGTCCGGGCGATAGCTGACGGACTCGACTGCCCGGTTCCCCCTATAGAAGCCGGGGTGCTGACACCTGCCGCCTAGGACGTAAACAAAAGCACCTTCCGGCCCAGCCTAAAGCAGGCCGACTGAAACCATCGTGTTCTTCAGCGTCTCGCGGGCACCGTCACTCATCTCACACAGAGGAAGGCGATAGCGCTCCTCGATCAGCCCCATCATGGCCATCGCGGCCTTGATCGGAATTGGGTTTGTGTCGATAAACAGATCGCAGAACAACCTGTAGTACCTGGCGTGAAGCCCGCTTGCTTTCGAAAAGTCACCCGCCAGCGCGGCGTGTACCATCTGCGCCACCTCAGCAGGAATGATATTCGAAGCAACGCTGATTACACCCTTGGCCCCAACGGCCATCATGGGGACGGTCAGCGAATCGTCACCTGAAAGGATCTCTATATCACACACATCGGCTACTGCGCTGACACGGTCAACGCTTCCGCCGGCCTCCTTGAGCGATGCGACATTGGGATGCTCGCTGAGCCGAGCTACAGTTCCCACCTCAATCTCACGGCTGCTTCGGCCCGGCACATTGTAAAGGACCACGGGCAGCCCAATATCAGCAACAGTCGAAAAATGCCTGTAAAGCCCCTCCTGGCTCGGCTTGTTGTAGTAAGGCGTGACCTGCAGCGTTCCGTCGGCGCCGGCGGCCTTTGCGTGCTTCGTCAGCTCAACCGCCTCAGCAGTGGAATTGGCGCCGGTTCCCGCAATGACCTTGAGCCTGCCTGCGGCAAACTCGACAGCCTTCTCGATCACCTTGCCATGCTCATCAACGTTAAGGGTTGGCGACTCTCCAGTCGTGCCGACCGGCACGATCCCGTCAATACCCCCGTCCGCCTGGACGTCAATCAGCTTGCGGAACGTATCGAAATCTACTTCACCGTCAGCATTGAACGGAGTCACTATGGCTGTATATGCGCCTTCAAACATGTTCTTTACCTCCAGACGGTCTTTGTATCAAAAACCGCCTTTCGTTCAACCCTACACTTTTTCCCGGGATATCAGGTCCTCGAAACTATCACGCTCGCGGGCCAGACGGTAGGACTCGCCGTCAACAACGACTTCGGCCGGGCGAGGACGGCTGTTGTAGTTCGACGCCATTACAAATCCATACGCGCCGGCGCTCAGGACTGCCAGAAGATCGCCCTGCTTGAAATCAGGCAGATCACGATCTTTCGCAATGAAATCCCCGGATTCGCAGACCGGTCCAACAAGGTCGCCCCTGATGGTGCCCTCCGTTTCTTTCACGGCCATTACCTCATGATAGGCCTCATACAGGGACGGTCTTATAAGGTCGGTCATGGCTGTGTCGGCTACAACGAACTGCTTCATCGGATTGTCCTTCACATAGAGGACCCTTCCCACAAGCACGCCGCAGTTGCCAACGATGAAGCGCCCGGGCTCCATTGCCACCTTGAGGCCCAGCTCCTTCAGGCTGGGAAGGACGGTATCAGCAAACTTTGACGGAGCAATCGGCTGGTGATCAGGCTGGTACTTAATGCCAAGCCCGCCGCCGATATCAATATACTGGAACGACGGCATTTCCTCCTTCAGCTTGGCGCAGAGAGGAGCAACCTTCTGGAGCGCGTCATCGAACGGCTGCGGATCCAGGAGCTGTGACCCGATGTGCATGTGCAAACCCGAAATCTCAATATTGGGCAGCGCGGCAGCCATCTCGCAGGCCTCGAAAGTTCTTTCAATATCCAGGCCGAACTTGTTCTCAGCCTTTCCTGTCGAAATGTACTTGTGCGTCTTCGGATCAACATCGGGATTGATCCGGAAAGCTATGCGGGCCGTCTTGCCCAACGCCTTTGCCCGCTCCGAGATACGTACGGCTTCCGGCTCGGATTCGACTGTGAAGAAAAGGATTTCCTCATTTATCGCGTAATCAATCTCATCGGCAGTCTTCCCAACCCCCGCAAATACTATCTTCGACGCGTCCGCTCCCGCCTTCAGGGCCCTGAAGAGCTCGCCGCCCGATACAATATCGAATCCGGCGCCGAGGCCGACCAACTCACGAAGCACAGACTGGTTTGAGTTCGCCTTTACGGAATAGCAGACAAGGGGCGAGACCTCCTCCAGGGCGGCCGTCAGCTCACGGTACCTGTCACGGATATGAGACAGGCTGTACACGTAAAGCGGCGTACCGAACTCTTCCGCGAGCTTGGAAAGCGGCACCTTATCAGCGTGAAGCTGGCCGTCAATATAGGTAAAAGTATCCATTTAAAGCTCCTTTGTTTGAGGAGCGTATGCATATCACAGCGAACATTCGGCTGTCAATCGCACGGTCGTGCAGCGCCGTTAATCACCCAAGGAGCATGCCCAAAACAATCAGGCACGCGGTCTCGACGAGCTCGTTCGTAAATCCGATAACGTCGCCGGTAACGCCGCCGAGAGTCCTTCGCGCCCATGCCCGTACGGCGGCGGTCACAAGAAAAGCTGCAGCGGCCAGCACCAGGCCCGCCTGACACGCCATGAACCAGGCGAAAACCAGTGCCAGCACAGCTGCGACAAATAAGTGCCTTAACCCCGCGTTCTCGACGAAAGATCCGGCAGTGCCCTCGGCCCTGGCATAAGGCATGCGGACCATCACTCCGACTTGGGCCGCTCGCGAGATGGCAAACACGGCCGGGGCGGCAAGCAAAAGCGTGAAAGGGTCCACGCGGAGCAGGCAGAGATATTTCACAAGAAGAGTGAGGACGACGCCTGCGACGCCAAAGACACCGACGCTGGAATCCTTCATGATTGCAAGCCGCTTTTCCCGCGAGCTGCCGCCGAAGGAATCGCACACGTCGGCCAGTCCATCCACATGGAGACAGCCCGTAAGGCGAACGCTGACAACCACGCCGACGGCCGCCGCGAGCTCAGGCCAGCCCAGATACCTGTTGATCAGGTAGACGGAACCGCCTGCGGCGACCCCGATCAGGGCCCCCACCACCGGGAAGAAGTACAGCGAATTCGAAAAGTCCTTCGCGTCCTTCCCGGGCACGGGCAGCACGGTCAGCGTCCGCAGCGCTGTTATCATGCCCGCCATCATCTCCATGCTCCCTGCCCTTCTCACGCTCCAGGCGTGATCCCCATGTCCTCGAAGGTTGCCATCTCATTGTAGATTGCCACTGCATCTTCCAGTATCTGCATGGCCACCGCGGCCCCAGTGCCCTCTCCCAGCCGCATGTCCAGGTCAAGCACAGGACGCAGGCCTTCGCTTTCAAAAAACTTCCTGTGCCCAGGCTCTGCACTCATGTGCGAGAAGAAGAGATAATCCTTGGCTGCCGGACAGAGCTTCATCGCAATAAGCGCGCCGGCTGTCGAAATATAGCCGTCTACCATTACGGCCATCTTGTTGGCCGCGGCCCCGAGGCACAGTCCGCATATGCCGGCAATCTCCAGGCCGCCGACCGCCGCAAGCGTCTCAAGAGGGTCTTCCCAGGATTTGTCATTTACAGAAAGAGCTTTCTTGATGACTTCGCACTTCTTGGCCACTCCGTCTTTGTCGAGGCCCGTGCCCGGCCCGACAACATCTTCTACCGGCAGCAGCAGGACTGCGGCCATAATCGCCGCGGCAGGGGTCGTGTTGCCAATACCCATTTCGCCGGTGGCAACGACAGTTACGCCGTCTTTTGCGGCCTGCTCCGCCCTTGCAATTCCTACCTCTATTGCCTGATTAGCTTCTTCAAGGCTCATGGCCGGCCCCTCTGCCATGTTGTCCGTCCCTCGCTTCACGTTGGCCGCGACCAGGCCGGCCTCATCTCCAGGATCTGTGCCGACGCCTATATCAATGACCTCAACGTCCGCACCTGCTCTGCGGGCCAGGACATTTATCGCCGCGCCGCCCATGAGGAAATTCTTTAGCATCAGCCCGGTCACCTCCGCCGGGTAAGCACTGACCCCTTCAGCGACTACCCCATGGTCACCGGCAAACACAAAGACTTTCTTGCCGCCGACCGCGGGCTTCTCCGTACCGCGAAATCCGGCATAGCGCGCGGCCATTTCTTCAAGCAGCCCGAGGCTGCCCCTTGGCTTCGTGAGAGAGTCAAGCCTTTCGCGGGCCTTGGCCAGGTCCTCTTTATTGACAGGGGTTATTCTTGTTTTGATTTCCTCAAGTGACACGCTCATTCCAGGCCTCCTATACTGTCCATTAGCTCTTTACCCTTAAGAATCATCGGCAGGCCGCATGTGACAGAGATCACAATGTCAGCCGCTTTAGCCAGGTCCTGGTTGAGCCAACCGGCCTGGTCGCGAAACAGCCTCGTTTCCGGATCTATGGGAACGATGCCCTGCCCGAGCTCGTTGCTCACAATAATTACGCTGCGACCGCTCTCGTGAAGGGACTCAAGAAGATCACGCTTACGCTCTTCGAGCCCGGCAATGCCCTCATGATGCAGGACGTTTCCCAGCCACACCGTCACACAGTCCAGCAGGATGCCGTCGCTCTCACCGGGGCCGCTGATGACTCCCGCGATGTCCAGGGGCTCCTCAACACATAGCCAGTTTTCGCCTCGGGCCTTCCGGTGCAGCTCAATGCGCTCCCGCATCTCCTCGTCCGTAACCTCGGCGGTGGCGAGATAAAGCGGTACGCGGAAGCAGTGCTCCGCCAGGCGCTGCGCAAGCTGGCTCTTGCCGCTGCGCGCCCCGCCAACCACTAGGACTGTAAATCTGTCTTTCATTCTCTTTCCATCTTCGTGCCCTTTGTGTCCTTCGCGAGAGACTCTCCCAGATCTTAAACACAAAAAAGGCCTCCAGACTCCTGAAGCGGAATCTGAAGGCCTGTGCATCTTGGCAAACCCTCATCCTCCCTTCACGCGAAGGAGCCTGCAACCGTTCCCGGTTTCACTGATGAGCATGCAAAGCAACGTCTTCTGGCTCCCGGCTTCGTTCCTACTACCTCTCCTTCCCATCCCGCTGACTGGGGGACAGTGGACCACGAGGTTTCGTAGCCGGATACAGCGGCGCTACCGCGCCCGATTCTCACGGGCTTCCGTTCTCTTTACACAACGCATATCTCTCAAAGATCTGGGCGGAAACTTAGCACACCCGAAAGTGGTGTCAAACCAATTAGCAAAGCACAGCGGCTATGCCATTATGCAGGCCAGGTCCGCAACGGTGGGGCAACCACAGCCGGCAAGCCGGCCGGCGTCCTGGTGTCCGTTCAGGTACAATACGCACTCACAGCCAACGTCCCGGGCGACTTCGTAGTCGTGCACAGTATCGCCCACCAGGAGGACCTGCTCGGCGGGCACCTCAATGCCCTCCATAAGCTCGCGCCCGATCTCTATCTTCGATGAGCCGTAAAGATTGCTGTGGCCTTTCACGTTCTGGAAACAGCCGTCTATGCCGTAATGCGCCAGCATCTCCTCCAGCTTGCCTGCCTCAGAAGCAGAAAGCACCGACATGCCTATCCCCCGCCCGGAAAGATGTGCCAGCAGCTCGCGGGCACCGCGAGTAAGGCCCGAGCCCTCAACATTACTGTTGTAGTGTGAATGAAACTCAATCGCTATCTCGTCCCACTCACGATGCGTGCTGAACTCAAAGCCGAGCACCCGATAGCAGTCTATGACTGGAAACCCGAAGATTTCGCGGTATCGATCTTTGCTAAGAACAGGCATCCCGCGCTGCTCCAGCATCGCGTTTATGGAAGCAAGCGCGGCCTCTACATCGTCCAGCAGAGTACCGTTCCAGTCCCAGACAACATGTTTAGTATTTTCCAGCATAGGCAGGCCGTTCTTTTAAAAGCTCGCAGATATTAATTATACCGCCTAATATTTGGGCGAGGCAAGAACGTCTTTACTTTGACGGCATGAAGAGCGACACCAAAAACAGGCAGGACGCCTTTGAGGCGGTGGTATCGGAATATGAAGGCCCGCTCCTTCGGTATGCCGCAAGAATACTTAACAACGCGGACGCGGCACAGGACGTCGTGCAGGTGGCCTTCCTGAGGCTCTTCCAGAACTGGAAGGAAGATTTTACGCCCTGCCCCAAGATATCCAACTGGCTTTACCGGGTGACCCATAACTGCGCGGTCGACTTCATACGCAAGGAGTCGCGCCGCTCGG
>JBFIFS010000019.1:0-30317 GCA_041602695.1 Kiritimatiellia bacterium | reverse complement strand
GTTTCGTACGCCCCGCTCATAACTTTTGCACACGGTGTCCCTGTCCGCGTATCAACTTCTCCTGAGAACGGATTCAGCCTCACCCGCGAACAGCTTGACGAAAAGATCACTGACAAGACGAAGGCCGTGATACTGAACTTCCCCACCAATCCAACCGGAGCAGTCCTGTCAAGGGCGCAAGTAGAGGACCTGGCCGAGCTCTGTGTGGAGCGCGACATACTTGTAATCACCGATGAGGTCTACTCAGAGCTGACTTACGACGACGCTGATCGCGTCAGCATAGCTTCCATACCGGGAATGAAGGAACGCACAATCTTCCTGAACGGCCTGTCGAAAGCCTGGGCCATGACTGGATTCAGGCTCGGATTTTCATGCGCCGTGCCGGAACTGACTGAAGCGATGATGAAGATCCATCAGTACACCATGATGTGCGCTCCAATAATCAGCCAGAAGGCAGGCATAGAGGCGCTGGCAAACGGTGACGACGACATTGCACACATGCGTGAGGACTATGAAAAACGCAGGAACTTCGTTTGTGCCTCTTTTAATGAAATGGGCATTCAGTGTCACACCCCCAAAGGCGCATTCTACGCCTTTCCATATATCGGAAACACAGGACTCAGCTCACACGATTTCTCAATCAGGCTTTTGGAAGAGAAGAACGTGGCCTGCGTTCCCGGCCCCGCGTTCGGCCCTTCCGGTGAAGGATTTATTCGCGCGTCCTACGCAACCGACATTGAGAAGCTGAAGCTTGCCATGCCGCTTATCGCAGAATTTGCCTCCGCCTTGTAAAGCACCGATGCGCCTGCGCATTGCACGTTGCCAAATAGATGTTGCCTGTCCCGCTGATTAAGTCTAATAATTTTATTGTGCCAAACGTATTACAGGCAAAGCAGGAGATTTATGGGGAAAATAGTCATAGAGAAAAACTCAGGCCATACCCAGCGAATGCTGTTCCTGGACGAGAAACACTGCCGGAACAGTTCGTTACGGTCAATATGCAGCCAGACAGTGAAGTTCAGGCTGACACCTGACGGCGACCTGGCGAAAATAGAGAGTATGTCACGAACTCAGCTGATAGAGCTGCCCGACTGACGGTGACGCCCGTTTGTCTGCTCCTTAGTCTTCCACCTCGTAGAGCTGAATGTCTATGATCATGTCCCGCGCGGCCCATTCAGGAATGCGCAGCTTCATCCCGCGCTCCTTGTTCTTCTTCCTGTTCATGGATTTTTCGAGGCTCTTGCGAAGCTTCTCGGCAACCTTGTCGTCGCCCCACTTCAGCATGTTGTTCACGTTGAGCCTGAGCTCAGTGACCTTTGCCTCGTAAGCGAGCGCGTATTTGTCGTCACGAGGAACAAAAGTAAGGTCTATCTCCGCCGTCAATTCCTTGACCTTGGCGGTTGTCCGCGCGGATATCGGATCATCGTCAAACTTGATGCGAACCTTGCCATCGGCGTAAATCCTGAGCTTTCTCCTGTTGTCCCCCATCTCCGCACCCATGTCAGAAAGGATGCGCATCTCCTCAAAGGTGATCCTGTAGATCAGGTCGTAATGACCGAATACCCATTCCTCACGGCTGGAAAGCGAGTTCCCCATATCTTCAGCAAGATACTTATTCACCTCGTCGACAGGCATGCGTCCTTTCAGAATGGGCTCATATCCGACACTGGCATCTATCACCAGCCAGATCGGAATCATGCCCATGCTGCTGTCCTTCTCTCCGTGGGGAAGCCACATGCACTGACCCCGGAAACCGTCGCCGAAAAGGCCCGGCGGCAGATACCTTGACGCTATGGGCAGCGCCCCCCTGAGGACCTCTTTCGCGCGATCAGGATTCATCATCAGTATGATGCCGCGCGTCTCATGGTCGAATCGCTGGTCCTGCCCAAACGAATAGATCATGAAGCTGGACCCCACCTTGCGCGGGGCGAGCCGAGGAAGGACCAGCTTGCGGACCGCAAGGCCTATCGCTCCCGTGAACCAGGCGGCCATGAACAGCACGAAGACGCTGGAAAGCACAATCAGGTTGATTCTCGTCCTGCGCTTCATCAGGCAAATACCTTTAAGCCGCGGCCGGCTAAAATTCGAAATCGTCTCCGGACAACTTCTCCGCGTAGAGGTTGAACTCCAACTCCCGAACAGCACTGAGCGGCAGGGTCACCGTACCGAAGTTTTCACTCTGGCCCGTGGCCTCGTCAGACATGATTTTCTGCAGGTCAAACGTAACGATTCCGCCGTTAACCATTGTGAATTTCGAATCGTACTGGTTTCTCCTCGCGCGCTCCCTTTTGTCCTCAGCAAATATGATCTCCACGATGCGCGTCAGCGGAATATCCATGTCGGCGTACGAAGCCTTAAACTTGATGGCGGCGTTGTCGATCGTCAGCACCTCGCCCGAAACTTTGTCTCCATTCGCCAGCCTTATGAGGTCCTCAGTGGATTTCTCGCCTGTATCCCCGACAGCGGTGGGTACCTGGCCGTCCCACTCCGCCACCTTGATGTTTGAAATCTGCATTCCGTTCTGGTTCTGAGGGTAAAACATGAGCACGTTGCCGTCATGCGCCTGCCCTGCCTTGTCGGTCCACTGCCTCACCATCTGGCCGTCAATCAGCAATGCTACTGTCTTCTCTTTCCTGTCGGCGAGGATCGTAAAGCTGCCGCCGCGCTTATCACCGTTATTGAAGGCCCGGTAATCCGCGTTGCCCAGGTGTGACGATCCGCTGTTCCTGCTGTACCTGTAGAGATAGATGGAAGACCCGCTTATAGTGATAGTGTAGCAGTCTGACTGGTGGTTCACATTGTCGTTGAAAAAGGATATGCCCATGCCCGGATACGAACCGCGCCATTTAAGGTCAAATTCTATCTTAACCTTGTCCGGCATGTCCTCGATCTTCCTCGCTATGGGATACTGCGAGGCCGCGTAAAGGGCGCCCTTCTTGTACTCCCACGACTTGCCCCGGCCATGGGACTGCCTCGTCTTCCACTCGGCCAGGCTGTTGGGCCCCTCATACATGACACTCGAGTCCCGGTTCTGCACTTTGATTCGCGCAATCATCGGGCGATGGATCTCTACCTTTCCCGAGTACCAGGTCTTTAGCTCAAGCTTTCCAGAACCGAGGGATATGATGTCACCCCAGAGTTCATCGCCATTCGAAAGATGAATAGATGCGCTGCCCCATTTCTTTCCCGCGCCGCCACGGGGCTTGAGGACAACCCTGTCCGCCGCATCCAGGCTCATCTCAAGGGGCTTGACCGAGTATGGAGACTGCCAGGTAACGCCTCCCTTCTTAGGGTCCACAGACACGAGCAGCCCCTTCAGGGTGTCGCCATTGAGAAAAGAGACCTTGTCCTCGGGCACCGTCTCCGCCTCTTCTTCAACCGGCTCTTCTTCCGGCGGCGGTTCCGGACTCTCTACGACCGGAACGTCTATTATCTCCTCAACAACGGTCAAAGCCATCACTGAAATGGCCGATACACTCAGCACTGCGGCGAGCAGGACAACAAACAGCTTCTTCATATGCCTATCTCCTTGTTTCAACCTTCTTAATATACCTTCAAAAATCCGGCCAGCAAGCCCGTCCTGCTGGAACAACTATCGTTCGTATTTGGGAAGATACATGTAATTAAGGGCGAGCGACAGTAAAGAGGTCGCGGTGCCGAAAGCGACGCCCTGAGAATCCTGCCAGGACCCGTCACTGTTCTGGGAGCTCCTCAGGTACTCAACGTTCTCCCTGTTCCAGGCCTTCCACTTCCGCATGTCTCCATGAAAGAGGGCCTGCGCGACGTAATACATGAAATACTGCTGATAACTCGAGCGCGATGTGGAGGTGTTCTGCTCGATATAACGCATACCGGCCTTGAATTCCCGCGCTTCCTTTTCCTTCGCCAGCGCAAATACAAGCGTGCCTATTGCGCCCCTCGGTGGACTCGAGTGGTCGGCAGAAGTATAACCAAAGCCGCCGTCAGCGCACTGCGTGGTCCGATAGTAGGTCAGGGCCTTCTCAATCGAGTCATCCGGCACCGCAATACCTGCATTACGCGCGGCAAAAAGTGCCACAACCTGCGCTCCGCTGACCGTAGTGTCAGCGTCGCGGCTCTCTGGCGAGTATCGCCAGCCCCCAAGCGGGTTCCTGGCCTGCGAAGACAGAATCAATCCCACGGCCTTCTCAAGCGCAGGCCCTATCTTGTCGTTATCCAGCATCCCGTATGCTTCAGCGAGGGCCAGGGTCGCAAACCCATGGTTATACATTGACGACCCGATATATCCGTTGCTGGTTTTCTGGGACTGGATAATATAATTGATGCCTTTTTCCACCATAAGCGCGTACGGACCGTGATTTGGGTCATCGCCATGCGCAAGAACAGCGAGCACAGCCAACCCCACCACACCAGGCTGCGAACCCCGTCCCCGGCTGCCGTGCCAGCCGCCGTTATCATCCTGGGTCGACTTCAGGTAATCCAGTCCCGACACATACATCTTCTCCACCTTGGCCGGTATCGGATCACCTTCATATGTCAGCACGCCCTGCCCGAAAGAAGTCCCGGCGAGCAGGATTGAAACCGCAACCAAACCTGAAACCTGAAACCTGAAACCTGAAACCATCAGTTTGCCTCCAGCGCGCGGTAATATGCATCAAGCGCGTCTTTGAACTCCTCGGACCATTCTTCTACCGCACCTCCTGCAGTATCCACGGTCCTCGACTCAAACTCCTGCTCCGAATCCTCGCCCTTGAAAGCCAGGTTGTCCTGGTCAGTTGTCCCGCCGGCGTAAGAGCCTCCGCCCTGCCCCATTCCCATCATCTGCATGAGCATCATCGACATGCCGCCCATCTGCCCCCCGCTGGACTGGTTGACGCCCATGGAGAGCAGCTCAATAATTTCCGTCTGTATCGCGACTGTATCCGCGTCAGTCTGCGGACGCTTTAGATGCACTTCAGCATTAAGCATCTCACCATCGATCTTCTCCAGGAGCTGCTTCAGCTTCTTGTTTTTGACTTTGCGCTGGAGGTCTAGCGTCGCGCTGTCCAGCTCCTTCTGCTTGCGGGCCAGTTTCCGGGCGTCCGAAGAATAGTTCAGGTTGCCGTCCTTTCTCTCCTCCAGAACCCGGGTCTGCTCCCTGAGCTGTTCTTCGCCCTGCCTCAGCCTCAGAAGCTCAATCAAGACCTCCAGGTCCTCGGCGGAGAGCTCCTGCGGTTCACCGTCCTGTCCTTCCTGGTCGGAATTCTTTGAAAGCATCTCCGCCCACTCCTTGAACTGGGCACTCCATTTCCCCGAGCCTTCGATGACCGAAACACCCAGGTTCTGGACTATCCTGTCCCTCATTGCCTGCATTTCCTCAGGGGTCTCCTTCGCGGCCATGTCCTTCCTGATCTCATCGTAAACAGGCTTCCTTGTGCGGTTGAAGTAGCCCCCGAGGTCGTCGTAGATATATCCGGCCTCTTTCTTGATCTGCAGCTGCTTCTCTTCCTGGCCCGTCACAAGCTTTGCAATCTCCGCGGGCAGGTCATCTTTGGAAAGGCCTACCGTCTTGGGCAGGATAGACTTGGCTGTCTCACCAACCTGGCCCTGAAGCTGCGAGAGCTGGAGCAGGCGGTTGACAAAGTTCCTGGCCATCATGTCCTCAAGGGTCTTGCCCATTTTTCCAGCGCTGTTCTTCAGCTGCTCAATGATCTTCTGCTCGGCCGCAATGGCGTCTTTAAGGTTTTCCTCCCTGTTGGAAGGGTCGCTGGAGGCCTTGCGCATCGACTCGACCGCCTCGCTCATCTCGTTCTGCGAGAGCTTCTGCATCTGATCAATCATCTCCGCCCAGCTCTTCACCGCCTCGGTGTCAATGTCACTGTTGCGCATCAACTCCTTCATGAGGTCCTGCATCTCACGCGAAATGTCATCAAGCTTCCGGGCATTCTCCCTTTCTCGATATTCGTTCTTCCTGGTCGTTTCGGCGGATTCCCGGGATTTCAGGTCTTCTGGTTCCGACGCGGCAAGGTCTTCGTTGTTTCGCTGCAGGTCCTTCTCCGCGCGGGCAAGGTCTTCAATCCTGGTCTGCACGCGCTCCATGAGGTCCTGCATCAGCTTCGCGTGCGTCGCCTTGCTGAGCACATAAATCCGGTGAGCGACGGATATGCCCGGCTTGGCGCCAGGCCTGTAGTCGCGGGCAGACGCGAAAACAGTTACAACTGTCTCCTCCGGAACAGCGTCAGCGATTGGGGAAAACAGATAGCTCCCATCGAGGTCCTTCTGCTTTCTGCCGCCTTCCGCCAGCAATGCTTCCTGTGTCTCACCCTTTTCCCCGCTTAAAGACCAGCTCAGGCGCAGGTCCCTCAGCCCAAAATCGTCATTGGCCGCGGCCTCGATCTTTATGACCTCGTCTTCCAGTATCGCCACCGACCTGCCGATCCCGCGGCATTCCACGACAGGGGCCATGTCTTCAACTTTTATGCATCGCACCGTGTACGGCTGACGCGTCTGGAGCCCGTAAACGTCTTCCCATCTGAAAACGCAGTTGCTCATTGCGGCAGGATCAAGCACGCCCGTCGCGAAAACGGGGCCCCTCGGTTCAAGAGCGACTTCATCAGTGCCGCTGGCGAACAGAACGCTTCTCAGCTCACGGCTCGCCCTGCCCTCCAGCAATATAGTGCTGCCGTCGAGCACCTCGCACGTCCCCGCTTCGATCTTTTTCTCGTAGTCGGAATAGCCGAGGTACTCCGGCATCTCTATCTTCGCGACCATCTCCACCAGCTCGGGCCTGAAAACAGGCAGGATCCGGATCCTGCGCCTGACGTCACCCAGCCGAATCAGCAGATCGCCCTCACTCACCTGGCCGGGCAGGTTAAACTCGGCCATCCCTGAAACCAGCTCGGCCCTGATCTCCGGCTGGTCCTCGAACTGGCACGCCGCCGTTCCTGGCTCCCAGGCAGTAGACTTGGACAGCTGTATCCTGATGGGAAACTCTTCTCCGTGCGGAACAACCAGGCGGTCAGGCATGGCCTCGATACTGACGAACGTGTAGCGGGGCACGTCCGCAGCAGGGCTTCGCCAGCGCTTGAGGGAATTGCGGAATGCCGGCCCCACGAAGACCGCCAATCCAGCTATAAGAACCGAGCATAGGACCATGGAAAGCGATAGCATCCTGGAGCGCCTGTTTTCCACGGCCCCCTTGAAATCATATTCCTTCATCTGTTCAGCCACCTGGTCGATGGCAGCCTGGCAGAGCGCCGGAGACACGTTCGGCGGCAAATCCTTGCCCTCCGCAAGCTCCACCGCGCCAAGAAGCCTGTCCCCTATGCCCGACATGCCCTTCTGGACCAGCTTGGCAAGTGATCGCGAGTCCCTGCGCCTGACCAGCCAGTATCTCGCCCACCACGCGCCTATGAACCCAAAAACAACGCAGCCGGCGAGTGTAAGGATGAACCTGAGAAGCACCGGCGTATCCCAGAAGCGGTCAGACACAAACAGAAGCAGGAACGACACGAACACTCCCAGAAGCCCGCCGCAGACGAAAACGATGGACTCCACCATGAAGAGCCGCTTCTCGAATTGCTTCAAATTCTGCTGTAATGATTCCGGCAGCATCCTGTTACTTCATCCTTTCAATAATGTCTTTTACGGATTCCCTTATTTCCGGATCACGGTCTTTCTCGTATTTCTTTATCTCTGGCAGTGCATCCAGGCCAAGGGCCAGGATCGCGTTCCTCGCTTCTCTCCTCGCGGCGGACGATCCGCTCCGCATCTTCTCCACGGATTTAGCGACCTCTTCCGCAACGTCCTCAGTGGTCTGAAGGGACTCTTTGATTCCAGGGATCTTCCATCCTTCTGTCAGTGCCATGCGGGCAAAAGTTTTCTCATCCATAGCCTGCCAGCCGTCCGGCGTGCCGACATCACGGGTCCCCTTGAAGGCAGCTGGCGCGGCAATGAGAATACTCAATCCCTGATCCGCCCCCACCTGCCCCGCAGAGCCCCCAAATGGGTCGGCATCGTCTTCAATAATGGCTATGTCTTCAAGCAGGCCCTCGAAGCGCAGGTACTTGTCTGCCAGCTCGGCCGGCTTCGGAACCGCCTGCATCATGAATATAAAAGGCTGCTGCTTGCCGCTCACTGGATGCACCCACATCAGCGCCGACTTCCGTTCCAGATGTTCGCCCTTGAGAAGGTCTTCAAGCTTCTCCGGCATGGCTTCGAATTCCCAGGCATAATCGGACAACGCCATGACCAGGTCTTCTACGCTCTCCTGGTTGCGCGTCGCACCGGAATCATCTCCATCGGCAACTGCCCCATGCCTGTGGCCGCCCATGTCCTGCAAACGCGGATACATGCCGGAAACCTTCCACTGGTTCCCTATCCTCGCGAAATAGACCGTCAGGCCGGGCTCACCCGCTCCAACACAAAACATCTTTGACGTTGAAGCGAAAACATCACCCGAAGCGCTCTCCCGGAAGGCGTTCTCATCAAGCCACTCAACCACATCATCAAACTCCTCGCTCTTCACCGCTCCCTGAATGACCTCAGCGAAGCCATCATCAACAAACTTCACAGCCTTGTCACCGTCACCCGCGCGAAGGGCGGCCATAAACTGGTCCCACACAGCGCCCGGCCCCTTTTTCGGCAACAGGTCCTTCGGTTTCCCGTCGGCTGCAGAGTAGAGCTTTGCCGCGGCGCGCCAGTACTGACCCGACCCGTCGGCCGCAAACAGCTTCTCTATATCGGTCCTGGCCCTGCCCTTCTCCTTCAGTTCGAGGTTGCACTTGGCGCGCATAAAGAGGGATGGTGCAAGGTAAAGATGTCTTCCCGCTTCCGCCTCAACCAGCTTCGTGAAAGTCTTTGCCGCATCGGCATACTCCTTCTTCTCCAAGAGCTGGACTCCATCGGAGAACGTGGAGCTGAGCGAGATAATCAGGCTCGCCGTCAGATTTGTCACAACCGCTATCACAATTTTTGTTCAGGTTTCAGGTTTCAACCTTCAGGTTTTCTGTTTCTAGATCATACCAAGCAGTTTTCGCATCACCCAGTGAAAAGCCAGCAGTCCCAGCAGGAGTCCGCCCCAAAGCGGGTGACACCAGAGCCTGAAACGTTTCTCCATGGGCTCTGATTCAGGCATCACTCCTATTTCCCTTACTATCGACTGCAAATCCTGTATGCCTCCGTACTTGCCGCCAGTGATCGCGGCCAGCTCCTGGAGCAGCGGCGCCTTGACAGGCCGGCCCACCCGCTCTTTAAGCATGTTTTCAACCCTGACTGTGGCCGACGCGCGGCGGCCCTCGCTGTCGCAGGCTACGTCCACCCGGTGTTCGCCCGGAAGCGAAGGAACGTATCCGCCTGTAAACACGCCCCAGCCGCCCTCTTCGGGAAGAAGCTCCATCTTCCGTACGCCGCCCTCAGGATCCAGGACAGATGTCCGGACCACCCCGGACTGCAGCGGATACCCGCTCTTGTCCATCACCGTGACATGCAGGTAGACCTTCTCTCCAACCGACGGCGACTCAGGGGAAAAAGCGATTCGCACGCCGTCACCCTGGGCAAGGTGGCGCTGGTGCGACATCCAGCGAACGACCTGCCCCCAGAACTTGTAATGGTACTTGTCCTCAACACCCCTCCGCCAACGCCACGCGCTGTCAGTTGCCATGTAAAGTATCTTCCCGCTGCCATACTGCCTTGTAACCAGCAGCGGAACCCGCCCGTCCTCACTGCGCGCCTCGGAATGGACCGCCAGGATCTCGCTTCCGGACTTCGCCCGTACAACCGGCGCGTACCAGTAAAACCCAGGCAGCGTCCGCCAGAGCGCCTCATTGAGTCCCGGGTCCGGTTCCAGCATTGTGAGCCTGTGCCCCCGTCCCCGCTCGGTGAGTCGTATCGTTGACTCTATGTCCGAGCCGTAGCCCTTGATCCTCTGAGGGTCGGACACTACCGGCATCATCTCCTCGAGCACGGAGCCTTTGAAGGTCCACTGCTTGCCCATGCTGCCCGGCAGAAAAACAAGCCCGCTCGCCTGCTGCTCAACAACCCCTTTAAGCATCTCCGCGTGGCCCTCTTCCAGGACCCCGGGCTCGATGCCGACATCGCCGAGAAACACCACGTCATACTGCGACATCTCGCTTCTTGTGGCGGGGAACGCCTGGACGTAACCTTTTCCTTTCGCACGCTCCATGCCCGGATGAAGCAGCAGCACGTCGCAATCGACGCCCGGGTCACGCATCAGCGCGTTTCGGAGGAATCGGTATTCCCAGCGCGGCCTCGATTCGACCACGAGCACTTTGAGCTTCTCGCGCTTGATTGAGACCTGGAACGTCTTCTCGTTGTTGTCCTCGAGCCACTCCTCTTCCTGTACGGGAACGCTGACATGAAACGCCTGCTCGCCGCCGACCTGCGGCACTACGACGACAGAGTCACGCACGAGCCCATGGGGCGGCAGCGTTATCGGCTTGCGCACAAGGGTCTTTCCTACGGACCTGACTATAAGCTCGGTCCGCACCTCGCGGGAAAGGCGGTTCTGCACCACGAAAGGAATGGCAAGGTGCTCCTCGGCAAGCGCGTAAGCAGGCGCAGTAACTTCCTGAAGCTCGATATCAGGCAGAAACTGTTCACTTCCCACGCCTATGGAGAAGACCCTGACACCGTGCATCCTGAGCCGGGTCGCAGCCGCGACGGGGGAAACCCCTGTATTCCAGTCGCCGTCACTAAGAAGCAGGACCGCCCTCAACCCGGTGCGGCGCGCCAAAGCGTCCTCAAGCGCTTTGTTGATGTCAGTGCCGTCGCTCGCCTGGACCTCAGGGAACTGGTCCATTGATACACGGTAGCGCGCTTCCAGGGGCTTCCAGAATCCATCATCCAGCTGCGCCAGCAGCCATTCGCTCCTTGCGGCGAGCTCTGTTCCCGCTCCCACAACGTCCTTCGTGGCCATGCTCCCGGAAACATCATACAGAACGGACACTTCGGGCTCCTTCGTGACATTAATCATCTCCACCCGTTCAACACGAAGGACCATAACCGCAACCATCAGTATCGCCGCGAGGCGCACGGCTTCCGTGACAACAAGCAGCGGGCGGAATCCATTCCGCCTGAGCAGCTTTACGCTGAGCCAGACACTGAGTCCAATCAGAAGCAGCGACAGGCCCACGCTCCAAATGCTCATTGTACTTGTCCAGAATACTTTATTCATGCCCTCACACCTGACAAACCTTTAGCCGCCGGACGGCGTCACCTGCCACCGTCTCCCTCTTCTCGAAAACTGACAACCGATCACTGATCATCGGGAACTTCTTTTCTCTCAATCAATCTGTCGCCGGAAAGCATCAGCGCCTCGCCAAGTAGCGACATGCCCATCAGAAACACAAACAGCGGCCATATCTCGCTGGCGGTGTTCTTTCTTCCCTCTCCGACATTACTGTCGACAAACTCAAGCTCCAACCCGTCCAGCGCGCGGCGAAGCTGGTCTTCCTGAACAAGCTCCAGGTCGTGTTCGGCCGCGGGAACATTGAGGGCCACAAGCTTGCCGTCAATCTGGTAAACGCCGGCATCGCGCGAAGGATCTTTGCCTTCCCCCGTAATGCTCGTCCAGTTAGCCGCTCCGCTTGCCTTCCAGGCCATCCCGACGCTGCCGTTCTCGGCACCGCCGAGCCTCACGGCACCACGCGCCAGGAGCCTCTGCATCACCGGAACAAGGACTGTACCCCTGGCCAGGTCCGACCATCCCTTCGACGGAAGCGTAGTGCAAATATATACATGCCCTCTCCCCAGCCCCGCGCCCTGGAGGAACGGCCTGCCGTCACGGTAACTCGCATAGGTACGCAGCCTGAACAGGTCCTCGTTGACCTGGCCCAGGCCCTGCCGTTTCTTTACGGACATTGAAGCGACAGGCAGGTCTTTTCCGTCCCCGGTGCGCGCGAGCGGGCCTTCCATGCTCTCCCATGAGACGACGCTGAAATGCGTGTCACCGGACGCGGTTTCCACGTCACCCCATTCGAGCCCCAGTATGCTCGCTGACTTTCGGCCTGGCGGGAAAATCACGACGGTCCCGCCCTGCCGGCAGAAACCCTCAATGAGGGCCTCGCCGCTTCCGGCGCTGGCGTCCTGCCATACGAGCATCGCGAGCTGGGACCATTCAACTTCGCCAAGCGAGGCAGGACTGCTTCGAAGGCAGGCCTGGTTCATGCCCTTCGGGTCAGGAGCGGAAGCGATGCTCAGGATCCTGGCTGCATCGCCGGCATCGGCCACAAGCAGCGAGAGCTCGGATGCCTGGCCGCCATAGGTGTAGTAGCACTTGTTATCCATGGCGTTGCCGTCAGCGGGAATCTCGATGCTGCCCCATCCGGCCGCCTTGTCATCCGAGGCAATGGGAACGCTCTTCATCAGCCAGGTGCTGGCTCCCTCGACTTCCACGTCCTCCTGCTCTCCGACATCTTCCACCGCCAGAGTTACGGGAAGCACTACCGAGGCGCCGGGCATGTTGCGCTCAAGCCTCGCCGTCACGAGCAGCACATCCCCTGAGGCCCGCGACGTCCGCCTCGAATCCGTGAGGTCTACAACTATGTTCTCCGACATTGGCGGCGCAAGCGAAAGGACACGAATCCTCACGTCCTGCGGCAAAGCACCGTAACGCTCTTTGAGTGACTGCCACTCAGGGCTCGTCAGCCGCCAGTTGCTTGCCTGCATGTCCGAGGCGACCCACAGCTCCATGTCGCCGCAGCGGTTTTCAACGGCATACTCGAGGATCTTGGAGAAGAGCGCCGGCATGTCGGCCGCCGATGAAGTCGCCTGGCAAAGGGAAAGCTCAGCCAGCGAATCCGCGCCCTGCACCTCCTGGACTGACAGCCCAGCACTCTCGGCCAGCACATACCTCACATTGCCGCGCAGCAGTCCGGCACCTTCACTAAACAGCTCCAGAGCGTGCTCCCTAGTGCTCTTCCTGGTATTGCCAACGGCCTCCATGCTGGCAGACCGGTCGAGCGCGAGAAAGATGGTCTCGGGCGCCCCGCCGGCGACAGCGCCCAGCCAGCCGCCGGCAATTGGCCTGGCCAGGGCAAGCAGCAGGAACAGAAGAGCCAGCGTGCGAAGCGCCAGGATCATGTAATGCCTCAGCCTCGCCCGCCTGATGGAGCTCTTCGTTGCCGAGAGAAGGAACATCATGGCGGCCCACTTGACGGACCGATACCTGAGCCGGTTAAGAAGGTGTATCAGCACAGGAAGCGCCACGAGCGGCAGTCCCCAGAATATATATGGCTGAACAAAGTTCATTACTGTCAGTTCAAAGTCCCAAGTTCGGAGTTCAAAGCTGCGACATCATCCCTCTTTCATCCTGTTGGACGTAGACGGCATAAAGCCGTCTCTTCCTCTCACCTCAACCTGCGCCCTCTGCGAGAGATCATCCACAGCCCGCCCAGTGATCACTGATAACTGATTACTGCCCACTGATCCCTCATTTCCTGCTTCCCGGCTTCTTGTTCATGCGCTCCAGCAGAAACGAAGCAAGAATCTGCTCGTAATTGTCGTCTGTAAATACCTGCCTGTAATCGACACCAAACTCGCGCGATCCGCTCTTCATGCCGTTCAGGTAATTCTGCACTTCCTTCACGTATCCGCTGCGGATTACCGATGGGTCCGTAACCATGCTGTAAGGGCTCTCCAAGTCGACGAAACGAATCGGGCGATCGAACCTGAAATCGACCTCCTGCCTGTCGAGCATGTGGAACACCGCGAGGTCGTGCTTCTTGAACCGCATGTGCTGAAAACTGTCCATCAGGGCATCCACCTCAGCAAAGAAGTCGGAGAATACTACAACCAGCGCCCTCTGTTTCGCCTTCTCCGCCAAGTTGTGCAGTACCTGGGCGGTATCGGTATGTCCTTTGGTTTCGATCTTGTCCAGGGAATCAAAGATGTTCCGGAGGTGCACGGGCGACCGGCTCGGCGGGATTTCCTTAACGAGCTTGTTGTCGTAGCAGACAAGCCCGACCGCATCGCCCTGGTGTATGAGGAGCCAGGCCAGGGTTGCCGCGATCCTGCGCGCGTGCTCGAACTTCGACATGCCCTTGCCTGAGAACTCCATGGATTTGCTGGTGTCTATCACCAGATAGCAGCGCAGGTTTGTGTCGGCCTCAAACTCCTTCATATAGAAGCGGTCCGTGCGCCCGTATACACGCCAGTCGATGTGCTTGATGTCATCGCCCTGGACATACTTGCGGTACTCCGCGAACTCCACGCTGGAGCCGCGCGTGGCGCTCTTATGGATCCCGGACACCGAGCCCATCATCGGGGCTCGCGCCTCGAGGGTCAGCCGCGAAAGCCTGGAGAGAACGGCCGAGTCCAGATAGTCTCTCTGGGCGCCTTCGCTCACGCCAGGCTCTGCCTTGTCTCAGAGATGATCCTCTTGATGATGTCCGCGCTGCCTATGCCTTCAGATTCGGCATGGAAGTTTGTCAGGATCCTGTGTGCAAGGACAGGCTCCGCAATTGCGTCCACGTCTTCCAGCTGCACAAGGTAGTTGCCGTTGAGGACCGCATGGGCCTTCGCACCCAGCACCAGGTACTGCACGGCCCTTGGCCCCGCGCCCCACATTACCCAGTTCTTTATCCATTCCGCCGCGTCGTCGAGGGTCGGCCTGGACATTCGCACCAGCTTCACAACGTATTCGTAAACATGGTCAGGAACCGGTACGCGCCTGACAACGTCCTGGAACTTAAGGACTTCCTCGCCAGTGATGACATGCTCGAGCGACGCCACACCCCCGCCGGTTGTCTCGCGGGCGATCCTTACCTCTTCGTCAAATTCAGGATAGTCTACCGTGATCAGGAACATAAAGCGGTCCAGCTGTGCCTCAGGCAGCGGATAGGTGCCTTCCTGCTCTATCGGGTTCTGGGTGGCGAGGACGAAGAAAGGCTGGTCGAGGCTAAAAGTATGACTGCCGGCGTTGACCTTGTTCTCCTGCATCGCCTGCAGAAGGGCCGCCTGCGTCTTTGGCGGCGTGCGGTTGATTTCGTCTGCCAGTACAATGTTTGCAAATATAGGCCCCTTTACAAATTCATAAGCTCGCCTGCCGGGCGTGTCCGTCTCCTGCAGGATGTCCGTGCCGGTAATGTCCGAAGGCATCAGGTCAGGAGTGAACTGTATTCGGTTGAACGAAAGCGACATCATGTCACTCAGCGAATGGATAAGCAGCGTCTTGGCCAGACCCGGCACACCCATGAGCAGGGCGTGTCCCCTGGAAAAGATACAGATCAGCAGCCGATCAATGACCTTCTCCTGGCCAATGATGACCTTGGAGACCTCTTTTTTCATCGCTTCGCAGGACTTTCGCAGCCCGTCGATGACCTTTACATCTTCATCCGAGCACTGCTCATTCTCTTTCTTCACGTCTTTATCGCTCATATCGCTCTCCCTTAAGCTAAATCGCCCTTAATCTTAAATACGCACGCAGAAAACCAATCCTTCGAGAAATATCGAGAATATAGGAGATTTCCAAGTTTTGCATCCTTTATTCCCCCAAAAAGCATAAGTCACAAGCTATGGTCCGTAACATTCGGACCCTCCCAAGGTGAACCCGCCGCCATGACGCCCGGCAGCCTGCTCTGGGATATGAACGGATTCGGACTTGCAGAAAGACCCAGCTCAGGCAGCAGGCAGCCTAAGCCGGAAACACGCACCGTACTCCCTGTGCTCCTCGTACCCAACGTCTCCGCCCAGCTGGCGCGCGAGCCGCTTGCACAGAGATAGGCCCAGGCCGACCCCTGCGGCAGTCTGTGCAGCCTTCTCCGCCGATTTCCTGAAAGGCCTGAAGACCATTCGCAACTCATCGCGTTTCAGGCCCTGCCCGTGATCACTGATTTTGAACAGGATCGATCCGTCCAGCGATGAGACCGCCAGATGAATCCGCTTGTCGTCAGCGTTCCCCGCATACTTGCAGGCGTTGTCTACCAGATTGAAAAGGATCTGCATCACTGCGGTAACATCCGTGCTCAGAATTCGCCCTCCTGCCTGAGGGTCAACATCAGCAACCAGCGTCATTCCAGCCTCGTCAGCACGCCGACTCAGGGTCTCCTCAGCACGCTCAACAAGATCAAAGGCAGTTATCTCTTCGAGTGTCCTGCTCCCGATCCCCTTTTCCAGCCTCGCATACGCGAGAACGTTCTCGACCAGGTGCCCAAGCCGCTCGCTCTCCCGATGGAGGGTGTCAAGGTACTCCTGCTTCCGCTCCTCGTCGCTGATGATTCCCTCTTTAAGCATTTCGGTGTACATGCGAAAAGTGGTCAGGGGCGTGCGGAGCTCGTGCGTTACCGCCGACACGAACGCGCCGCGCCTTTCACTGAGCGCCGATGTGCCGGCCACAAGCCCGCCGACCGCCAGGACACCGAGCGCGACCGCAATCCACGCGATGACCAGCGGAGCTCCGAACTGCGCGGTTACAGGCATGCCAGCGGCAAGCGGTTCGCCAGGCACAAGCTTTACAGGAAGTGATGCAAGCAGCCTCGACCGATCGCTGTCGGCTGCAGGATCCGCTCTGACCAGGTCGGCCTCCGGAAAGACCTCGGTCACATGCCTGAGCAGCTGCTTCTTCATCTCTTCCCAATTGAGCCAGACGCCCTGGATTGTGGTTTTCCCGCCAATATTGACCGTCCTTGCGAGCATCAGGAAATCGCGAACCCATATCGGCCGCATCACTTCTTCGCTTACAGCGAAGAGCACCTGCTCGTCGCTCCTGTTGAGCTCGTCAGGAGAGTCGGACTTGTCCCTCGCTTCGTTGCCGTTCTCTATGGGAGCGCCAGGATTATTGCCCCAGTTGTACAGGCGCTCCTTCGAGATCTTCAGCTGGCTGAGGACTTGCCTTGTGCCGGATTTCCGCGCTCCGTATTCGTAATCGGTCTGCTGCGCCATCTGCTGCATGGCGCCCTGCACCTGCGCGATCTCCTGCTGGTCAACCTCAGCCTGCTGGCTGATGGTCTGCTGCGCCAAATCATTCGTCATCATGCCAGACTGCGCCTGGGCCCAGCCCTGGACGTCATTGGCAGACAAGACTTGCTCCCGCCGCTCACTCTCCTCCGCGATATTGAGCGCGCTCTGCAGATCATCAATGGAGACATTGTCTTTGAACGTGCGAAGCTGCTTCTTGTTGCCGGCCTCGAGATCGAGCGACCAATTGATGCTGCTGGCAATCTGCTCCGAGTTGACAACCTGCGGTGAGGTGATCGTCTGCTGTTTCCCCTTGCCGCCGACCTCGGCCTGGAAATAGAGGTTCTTTTCCGCGGTGTTCGGGTTCAGCAGCGGTGAAGGCGTGACATACTGTACCTGGTCAAGCTCGGGCAGGTGCAGCACCTGCCCTGGGCCGTTAAACGCCCAGTAGTCCGAGTACGGCCGCGACGCCTCCTCGAGAATGATTCCGGACACCTCCGCGTCCATGCGCCACAGCGCGTCCCGCACTGTTCTTTCGACCCATACCCGCTGCCGCGTCTCCATGTTTTCCCTGCTGAGTTCGAGCAGGCTGGAGGTGACCCACCCCATGCCGCCCAGCACAGCGGCGCTGAACACTGCGAAAAGCAGCCACGATTGAAATCGCCTGGTCATTTCCCACCTCGGTGCACTGCAAACATGTAACCTTTGCCTCGAACGGTCTTTATAATAGAAGGATCGGACGGATCGTCCTCAACCTTCTCACGCAGGCGCGCTATGTGCATCTCTATGGTGCGCGTTTCTATCTTTTCAGGGTCGATCCGCCAGACCCGCCGCAGCAGCTCTGTCCTCGAGATGGCCCGCCCGCGGTTCTCGGCCAGATAGCGCAGCAGCTCTACTTCCCGTTCGGAAAGCTCCACACGGCTGCCGCCGCTGAGCCTTACCTCACGCCGCTCAAGGTCCGCTACCCCGCCCTGGAAAGAAACTTTATCAACATCTATCGGCCGCTCGGGCGAGCGGCGCATTACCGCCTCTATGCGTGCGAGCAGCTCCTTCACGCTGAACGGCTTCACAACATAGTCATCAGCGCCAAGGGTCAGGCCCTTCACCCTGTCGGATTCGTCGCCCTTGGCAGTGAGTATGATCACCGGCTGCGTGGGCCGCGAAGTCCGGACCTCCGCGAGGATCTCAAGGCCGCCGGGGCCCGGCAGCACGAGGTCGAGCAGAAGCAGGTCGTAGCCGCCCCTGACGGCCATTCGCATGCCGTCATCGCCGTTGTCCGCTTCGATCGTTTCATACCCTGCGAACTTCAGGGAATCGATCATTCCCCTTCGGATCGAAGCATCGTCCTCAACCACAAGTATGGTTTTGCTGCCCATGACTCAGATCACCTGCCCAGCCTGCTGTATTTGTAGGAAAACCACTGCTTGTCCTTTATAACAAGGATCTTCTCCATGCGGTAGACTTTTCCGCTCAGGGGAAGCTGGACCTCTATGTCGGACCTGCCGCCATGCGGCACCTGCAGTTTCTCTTCCGCTATCTGCCGGATGTTCGCCACGGCGGAGTCGTTAATGTTGAGGTGATTTACGACTGCGTATTGCGGTGACGAAAACTCTTCGACCCGCCTGAGGGTGCCCGCGAAATCCTCGAACCTGCCCTCCGCAGGAACGTGCAGCGTCACCATCAGGTTCATGATCGGAGCTGAGGAGACGGGAAGTTCAACCCTCGCCTGGCCGCAGCCCCTCTCATCGGGCTTTTCACCTGAGTCCGTATAAACGATCTCCACGGGAAACGAGGCGTTAAGGCTCCTGGTCTGAGACCTCACGAGCGGAAGAAGGATCCTCCCCTGCTCGTCCTTCACAGGCTGGTTGACCCTGCCGGCGACTGAGGCACTCCAGAGCTCCGCTCCTTCAGGCAGCTCTATGCGAAGGAACTGGCTCCTGTTGTTCCTCACGTTGTAAACGGCCCTGGTAATCCTCTTCCCATCCCTAGTCTGCATCACCGTCATGTGCGCGCGGTCGATTATGGAGAGCAGGACGTCGACGTCGTTGGGCTCGCTTACGTGAAGCTCAATATCGAACTCCGGCTCAGCGTACCTGTAGGCCAGCAGCACCGGCTGGCTCGTCATGCCTACTATGTCCTGGGGCAAGTCCCTGGCATCGATAAGGTGCGCCCTGTCCGTCTTCCCGTTCTTGAGTTCTATGTTCGAAAGAGCCACCACCCCTATTACCCCCTTCTCGCCGAGACCGGCGCCAGTAATCACCGGGACCTTAAGCTTTCCGTCTTCCATTCCCGCCGAAAGTTCATACTTAACGCTCAGGGGATAGGCGCCCAGGGCTGGCTTCTGGAGATGAATCGACATCTTGCCGCTCTCAAGCCGCCAGTCCCTTATGTCTTTTCCCGTTACATCAAGAACGCTGACACCAGCCGGAACATCAAGTTCCAGCAGGTGCGTTGGATTGTGAAGTATGCTGAAATCGATTTTTGCCTCACCCGTAACGATCCCCTCGGCAACCGATATCAGCGTTTTGGTCTCACTGTAATATTCCGTAGCGCCTTCAGCCAGGTCCGGAAGGGCCTTCTTCCAGCTGATCTGGACCGGGGCGCCGTCAGGCAGCGCAGCGGAAACAAGAGTGAGGCTGTTTGTTCGCACCTCGTCAATCGACTGAGCACCAGCGACCTCAATATCAAGCTGCTGCTCAGGAAGCGTCGCCTTCAGCATGCAGGTCACCGAAGGCTCCCGCTCGAAGACTATCTTCTTGAACGGATCGTTTTCCTGTACCGCAACGGAAAAGGTGACCGACGCGTCAATCTTGCCTGCCTTACGGGTAATCATCACATACTTGCCTTCCGACAGCACGAGATACGCGCCCGAAGGCAGGTCCGTGTCTATAATGGCAACATCAGAAGTCACAAGCGGGATCTTCTTCCAGATGTCACGGCTCGCGATATCTATCGCGAAGCTCGCTTTGAAATGAGCGCCTTCATCTCCTATCTCCGTCCCTTCATATACCGACGAGGTAATCATGTAAGGCGCGTCCCATGGCGGACGCGTGAAGAACGCGATCAGGTAATCGCGCTTCAGCCAGGCCGCACTTCCCGCCGCGGTCAGAACGAGCAGAAGAAACAGACCCGGCAGCGCCGACTTTCTCCTGCGCGCCTTCTTCTCCTTTTTAGGCAGCGGCGGCGCCGCGTTGTGCTTTTCACCATTCTCCTGCGCGGTGCTGTCAGTATTAACGCTGTTCTCTATCTCACTCATCTCGGCCTCCTCGTTGTTCTTTCTTCAAACTAACCCTCAAACGTAAGCTCGATGTCCGAGCATTCCCCTGCTGCAAGCAATGTCTTTTCGAAAAATATGCCGCGCCCGCGCTCAGGCACCTCGATCTTGAAAGGAAGCTCGGCGTCAAGCCGGAGTTCCGGCGCGTCATCCTGCCAGTTGCGCGCCGCGCCGGCCCTGATAACCGTCACAGCCCCGTCTTCCACAACTGCATAGTATTCATCGTGCGCCAGTTCTACATCGCTGCCGTCCACCACGATACCGTTGCTGTCGGCATCCGCACGCGCGAGCGTCACCTCTTTGCCGAGCACTGGATTCGGCGTGCCGACGATGATGTCCCTGGAGTCGGACTTCTCCGCGCCCGGCTGGTTCGCCGGGTTGTTCGCCTCAGCGAAAAGAAGGGTGTTGTACTGGGCCTCATCGAGGATAGCGTAAGGATTGCCATTGGAAGCCCGATTGCTGAACCATCCCTGCAGGGCGGGCATACTGTTTACATCTACATCAACCTTTCTACCCGAAAACCTCGCGGCGTTCCCTTTGTTGTCGCCAAACTTTTCAAGCAGCTCCGTGACACGGGTAACTTCGCCTGCGGCATTCGAAATTTCTATGACATCGCCTTGAAGAATAAGCTGCTGGCCGTCCCGCTGTGAGGCGTAGTTGTAGTTGAGGTAATCATTGAACGACTTGATAGTGTTCATGCTGGCGCCCGGGAGAAGATTGGTTATCGTGAGCTGAACCGTATCGCTGGCCTGAAGAACCTGCTCCTGCTCAAGCATGCTCGCCTCGATCTCTGCGACTTCCTGCTCCAGGGTCTCGATATCCGCATCCAAGTCACTTCCAATTCCCTGAAATGACTGTTTACTTGCGGCAACCTGATCCTTGATCTGCTCGAGCTCTCTGCGGGACTCATAGTAGTCATTTGCTGCGATCTGGCGGTTATTGGAACCCGACACCCGTCCTTTAAGACCTGACAGGGCTTTCTTCTTATTCTCGATCGACTGCCTGACATAACCCGTATCGCGAGAGCCCCAGGATATTTCCGAAGTGACCTTGGATTTGGCGTATGAGAGCGCCTTCTCAAGAACTGACACCTTCTTTCCGAGGGCTGCGTTATCCTCTTTCAGGCCTCCGCCCTGCCGCCGGGCGGTAAGCGCGGGAGCAGCGGCACCTGAGGATACGACCCTGTCCTTCATCGTCTTCGCCTCGACTCCCGCCGAAAGCTCCTGCTGCACATCTTCATTGCCCCAGGCGATATCTGAAAGCGCAACCTGCTCAGGCGCCAGGTTCTCTTCATAAGCGGCGTCAACAAGCCCCTTTCCCAGCTTCTGCGCTTCGTCCGGAGCTCTCGCGGCAAGGTCCCTTGCTTCTTTCTGAAGGCGGCGCAGTTTGTCCTGAAGCTCGAGCTTCCGCCGCCTTTCATCTTCAACGTCTTTGAGTTTCTCCTTATACTTGCGCCGGAGGGCAGACTGCCTGAGTTTCGAGCCGCCCCTGTTCCCTATCTGAGCCCCCAGCTTGTCTGCCTCCTTAAGAAGCTCAGCACCGAGCTCCTCATCTCCGGCGTCAAGATTCGCCAGCCCCATGTCGACCAGCTGCGACTGCTGTGCTTCTATCTGCTCGTTCATCGTGGCGAGAGAGCCCTTGATGGCCGAGATCTTAGCCTTTTCGAGCTTGTCCTGTCCGGTCAGTTCGCCGCGCCCGGCCTTGATGTTCTTCAGGAGGCCCTCGGAAATAGCGACTATGTCGCTGTCTGTCCGCCCAGATGCAACGGCCTTCTCAAGGAACTCCTCAGCATCTTCCACACGGTTCTCCCTGTACGCCCTGTATCCACTCCAATAGTTGTTAAAAAGCCAGGCGTCTTCTATGAAGTCTCCCTGCCGCGCCCCGCCTGCAGGCAGCGAGGCCCAAAGCGAAAGTCCTTCCCTAAAGCGTTTCTCGTCTGTTTCCCTGAGGAGGCTGCGATAGCCCTTGATCCTTAGCTCATCAGGAAAAAGCACCTTCGCCCTCACTGACGCGACGGGGACATCCGGGAGCTCAGGCAGGTCTATCCTGGACTTCCTCCCGAAACGCGGCCCTTCCGCCTGCCTGCAGTAGATAATCTCAACGGGGAACGGAACCAGGCCGCCCAGGGTCTGAATTGAATCAGCCAGAGGCACGAGGAGAAGGCCGTCTTTCGAGGATACTCTGCGCTCGCTATTATCAACAGAAACGGAAAGCATCGTGTATCCCTCCGGCATGGCCATGCGCAGGAACTGCTTCCCGTTATTGCGTATCGAATATATGGCACGGGTGACTTCTTCACCGCCGCTGTAGAGCACCGTCAGAATCTCAGCCTTGTCTGCGATGGTGTCGACCATCGGAAACAGGTCTTTCGTAACCACATCAAAAGCCGGCTCAGACGCCCTGCCTATCTCCCTGTAAACGAAAAGGGGCTTGCCTTTCACCTTGCCGCGTACATCAGCCGGGATATCGATATCGGCCACCGGCTCCAAGCCCCCAGTGAATGACTCCAGCATCACGCCGGGGGTATCATTCACAATCACGATGTAGCCCCCGGAAGCAAGATGGCCGTCTTCGACTGCAATTGACGGACAGACCGCCCGCTGGCTCTCTTTGCGGGCGACCTCGCAACCAAAGTCAATCTTCAGGGCTCCGCCAACCTGCCTGCCGAAGAACATCTTCAATACGTTGCCCTTGAGTTCCCAATCCGCTACGACCTCGCTGCGAATCTCTATGCGGGAGATGCCGTCCGGCACCGAAAATGCGAGATGATCCCTTGTGCCGCCAGTTATCGAGACATCAAGGACTGCGTCCGCTGCCAGCACCTTCTCTTTGACAGACCAGACGACCGAGGGCTTAACCGTCACCACACCTTCGCGAACAGCAGCGGGGCGCGGGCGCTGCCACGTTACTGTTACATCCTGCATCAGCCCGGCATGAAGCAGGCCATGCGTGCCAGCATCAGCTGTGCCCACCAGCACTTGCGGTGTTCCTGCGATCCTGACTTCAAGGGCCCTTCCCGAATCCACCTGCACTGACGAGCTGACAAACTTGGCTTTTTGAAGCTTGCAGCTGCTTACGCCCTCCTGCTCCGAAACTTTGACGTCGATCCTGCAGGAAATACTGTGATCGCCCGGCCGCCTGATTCGCGCACACACCCAGCCGCCGTGCTTTACAGGAACTATGGCGTCATCATTGAGACGCATTTCGCCGAAAACGGTGCCTTCAGGAAAAAGGGGCACCATTGGCTTTTCCTTTGCGTCAGCCTTAAGCACTTTAACCTTATACTCAAGAGCCACCCTGCAGTCCCTGTCTTCGACAAGGAGATTCGCGCGCCAGGAGTCCGGAACCACATAGAGTGGAGCTGACGTGTCGCCGTGAAGATACCTGTGGCCCGCGTATAGTCCCGCCGCGACGAGCAGGCCTGCAGTCGCAATCATCGCGGCCCTTCTCTTCGTCCCGTTCAGTGCTGCTGGGTGTGACATCCGATTATCCTCTCTTGTCTACGGATATAATCGCACGACACACAGATCCTGTGTGTAACAGCTTTGTAACGCAGTGAAGCCAGGCAGCAGGCTTACTTAGCAAGCGGCATTAGGTTCGAACTTCCCGTCGGCTAGAAAGCCTTTGGGGTTTCGTAGTTCGGCGCCGCTGATTCCTGCACGAGCTTATCGAGGTGGGCCGCAATCAGGCTTTGTGCCTGGTTCTTTATCGCCTCGAGCTCGCGTTCTTTTGCGCGGCGTTCGGCAAGCTCTTCCTCAAGGACCCTTATCTCTTTCTTTCGGTCCTCGATAAACTTCTTACGCGCGCCAGTCATCGGAAGCGTGATCGCCCTCTCTATCTCGTCCTCGAGCGCTTCCTTCTTCTGTCCGAGATACGACTTGGGCTTTCCTACTTCGTCCTTTTTCGCGTCTTCTGCCTCGAGAAAGGACACATGCTCTTTAGCCTTTTCGGCGTCCGGGAATGTCTTAAGGCGTTTCGCCTCTGACTTGCAGGTTATATTGACGGGGTAAACCTTGTCTTTCGTTCCGTCCGCGGTCTTCCACTCCGCCCCGGCGAGACGTATTGCCTTGGTAAGGTGCCGGTTTCGGTGCCAGATGTCCTTGGTCAGCTGAGTATACTCCTGGTTCGTCATGACCTGATAGGTGCTCTGTTTGAAATTATCTGTTACCCTCACAACGGATACCCAGTCATCGATTCCCGCCCATGCTATCACGGGCAGCATTACAGCAATTATTAACGAAGTCAGGCGCTTCACTGGTCATACACCTCTTAGAATTACTTGATTTAGATATCTTTCACTTCTTCTTATAGCCGATAAGGCCGATTTTGTACAGAAGAAGAGGACCCCAGCCACCTCTTCCGGGCGAAAGGGCCGGTCTCAAACAACAGCAATCAGCACCCGCAGATCTGTCTTTACATGGCGAAACCAAAACCTCATCCTGCCAAGCTTCATGGAGAAATCAAAAATAACCGAAGGCTTTGTCACGTTCCTGAAGGGCCTCGTCATGGGAACGGCCAACGTCATTCCTGGAGTATCAGGCGGGACCTTTGCTATTATCCTCGGGATTCTTGAACGTATCGTCGACGCGATCAAGTCATTCAACAAGACGGCCCTCGAACTGCTCATAAAACGAAGATTCAAGGATTTCGCTGAACACACGGACCTTGCGTTCCTTGTCCAGCTCTTTGCCGGGATGGGTTTCGCGATATTCAGCCTCGCGAAGATTCTTGAGTTCCTTTTCGAAAAGTATCCCGAGTTCGTGTGGGCGTTCTTTTTCGGCCTGATCCTGGCATCCGTCTACTACGTGGGACGGCGAGTTTCCAGATGGTGGTTCGGGACTGCGGCAGCCTTCGTCATCGGGGCAGGAATAGCCGTCAGCATATCCTTCCTGTCGCCTGCCGTCCAAAACGACAGCCTTCCGTATGTCTTCCTATGCGGCATGCTGGCTATCTCGGCCATGATTCTTCCCGGCATCTCAGGCTCTTTCATCCTTATCCTGCTGGGAAACTATGAGCTCATCGTTATTGACGGCATTGGCAACCTTCGGTTTGAAATCCTCATACCATTCGCGGCCGGCTGCGGCATCGGCCTCCTCGCATTCTCCTATTTGCTGTCGTTCCTGCTGAAGAAGTTCAAGGACGTCACGATCTCCGCCCTGACGGGCTTCATACTCGGGTCGCTGCTCGTCATCTGGCCGTGGAAAGAGGAAATCCACCTTCGCGATGGATTGGGAGAGCTCATCCTGAAGGATGGTGAACCCGTGCTCGAAAGATACGCCCGCGTACTGCCGGATGGTTTTGACGGCGAAGTCATAGGGGCAATCGTCCTGGTTTTACTGGGTATAGCTTTGATGTGGCTCGCTGAGCGAAATGCCCACCCTGCCGACACGGCAGAAGGTAAAGAAAGCTAATCTCCACGTCCCCCTGCCGGCTGCCGCCGCTTCCTGCGCCTGTAGTCGGCCAGCATTGAGAAAAACCGGATTGTGTCGCGTACCGGGTTGATCTTGCTCTTTTCGTCCAGATATATGACCTGTATCGGCGCAGAACCTATCTTTACGCCCGCGTCCGAGAGGGACAGAAGGACCTCTGACTCCGCGGCGAAACGTGTCGAATCTACATGCAGCATGCCCAGCACTTCACGCGCGTAAAGCCTGTAACCGGACTGCGTGTCAGGAACAAACTGGCCCATTTCCCGGCTTAACAGCCAGCTCATGAAGCGGTTTGTAAGCCGTCTCACAAGCGGCATCCTGCCCTTGTCCCACATTCGGCTCCCGACGACAACCGGGAACCCCCCTGCTGTATGAGCCCTTATGAGGGCATCCATGTCGGAAGGATCGTGCTGGCCGTCTGCATCCATGGTAATAACAAAACTGTATCCTTGCTCACGCGCGTAACGGAACCCCGTCTCAAGGGCCACGCCCTTACCTTCATTCGAATCAAGCTGGAGCACAATGGCACCGGCGCCCCTTGCTTCCTCCGCGGTTGAATCAGGAGATCCGTCATCAACAACAACCGCGTCGGCACCCCTGGCCAGCACGTCCTTGACAACCGAACCTATCCTCCCGCCTTCACGGTAGGCGGGGATTATCGCGCAGTATTTCTGCCCCTCAACCATTGTCATCATCCACGTCGAAGTCAAAGACCAGCGGGAGATGATCGGACAGGCCCACGTCGGGAACCGAGAAGCCGGCGGGCTTGATCCCTTCGCTGTACAGCACGTAATCAAGCTCCAGCTTCGGCGTCCAGCTGGGGAACGTTGGAAGATTCTCCGTGTTGGCGCTCTCAAGGTTCGCCGCGGCCTTGAAAAGCTTCATCTCCCGATGCCCGAACGGCACATTGAAGTCTCCAGCTACTATTTTAGGACGCCGACACCCCTTGACCATGTCAAAGAGATCACCGAGCTGATGGTGACGCGCTGCCGCGCCCAGGGAGAGATGAACCAGGAATATCGTGATGTCTTGCAGATCGAGCTCGATGACAAGCCTCTTAATGCCCCTGTCGAAGTAATGGAAGCGGGCATCCTTTATCGAGTCACTTGCAAGAAACGCGTTGCCCTGCTTTCTCAAGACCGGCAGGAAGCGCGTCACGCGCGACTCTTCATACTTCGACTCGTAAGCGTGAAAATGGCCAAGCTCAGAGGCTATGACCTCGGCCTGATGCGTGCCACCCGTCCTGAAAGTTCCGGAATCAACTTCCACAAGCCCAACGATATCAGGGGCGAGCCCTTTAAGGAACGATGAGATCCGGTGCGTGGTCTTCAGCGTGCGCTTCATGTACCCTGCCCATGGAAGGATGAACGCGGCATCCCCTGTGCCGTAACGGATGTTATAAAGCACGAACCTCATTACAAAACCAGATTAGCACAACCCGCCGCTATGGCAATTGCCATGTAAGGTGCTGATTGGCTCTTTTTTTCTTACCTGCCGGCCTGTTCGGCGTTACATTATTGGCGGAGCGAACTTATGGAATCGGATCTACTTAGAAGTGCCCCGGAACCCGCATGGCTGGTATTCGGCTCTCTCATGCACTTTACGGCATTCGCCTTTACGGCCCTGCACTGCCTCAGGCGCAGGCGCGAGCCGGCGGCAACGGTCCTCTGGCTCTGGGTCGCCTGGGCATTCCCGGTAATCGGCCCCATGATCTACCTGGCTTTCGGAATTGACCGAGTGCCCGACAAGGGCTTCCACAAGAATGTCAAAGACCAGCAGCTGCTTGCTGAACGCAAGGCACGCGAAGACGCCAAGCTCTCCCTCTCATATTGGCGGGGAGTCAGGGAAGCGCTGGCCACTGAGCCGCCAAAGGAATTCCAGAAGACGATAGATAAAGCCATCAACACGCTCCTCCCAGACTATCCGCTTCTCGGGGGCAACGACATCAAAACACTTTTGTCAGGTGACGAATTCTATCCCCGCTTAATGGATGCGATAGAAAATGCCAAGCACCACATCCACCTGCAGAGCTTCATCATCAGCGACGATATAATTGGCACGAAAATCATGCTTCTTCTTAACAAGAAAGCAAGGCACGGGGTGAAGGTGCGCCTGCTGTACGACAAGTTCGGCTCCGCAAGGGCACTGTTTACAGGCCTTTTCCGCAGGGTGGACAGCAGCGAGAACCTGAGCATCTCCGGATGGTCCCAGGTCAACCCTCTCAAACGCCGCTTCCAGGTCAACCTGAGGAACCACAGAAAATGCGCCATCATTGACGGGCAGACGGCTTTCTTCGGCGGCATCAACATTCATGACGAGAACGAGTCTTCAGAAACAAAAGAACCTATAAGGGACTACCATTTTGAAATCCGCGGCCCAGTCGTGCAGGAACTTCAGTACTCCTTCATGCGCGACTGGTACTACTCCACTGATGAGGACCCCGAAATACTCCTGCAGGAAAACCATTTTCCTAAGCTCTCGGCGGCAGGCAACTCAAGCGTCCGCCTCGTCAACAGCGGCCCTACTTCAGAAATGGAAGCCATCGCCGACGTGTTCTTCATGATGATAAACGCGGCCCAGGAAGAGGTCCTGATTGTCACGCCATATTTTGTACCTACCCGCGACCTCATGAGGGCACTCCGCACATCTGCACTTCGCGGGGTAAATGTCAGGCTCGTTGTCCCAAAGAAGAACAACCATTTCTACGCCGGCCTCGCCGGGCGGGCCCTCTACCAGGAGCTTCTCGATTCCGGAGTCCGGATCTACGAACGACACCCGCCATTCATCCACGCCAAGGCTCTCATCATAGACGCAAGCACTTCAGTTATAGGCACTTCCAACTTTGATAATCGCAGCCTGAGGCTCAATTACGAGAGCAACTTGGTGGTCTATGACGATGTCTTTTCCAACCGCCTCAAGAAGACGGTCCTTGAGGACATTGTCCAGAGCACAGAAATACGGGCTGCCGATTGGCGCAGGCGCCCTGCCTGGAAGAAAACCGCCGAAAACCTGGCTTACCTCATGATGCCCGTGCTGTAGCCTCAGACAGACAAAGCAACACAGTAAATACCGAGCTGGAACGCCCCTGAAACCCAACTTGGGTTCGTCCCGCATCGGAATCAGACCGTAAGCCACGCGTTGACCGTTTTCTGGTATTGACCCGATTTCGTCAATAGTTTATTATATATCTACGTAAAGATAGATAATAGAGACGGAAGACAATCAATTACGGAACGAAAGGACTCAAAATGAAGTCTATAAGCACGAGCAGCAAAGTAGCTTTTGCCTTTGCAATTGCTGCCGCTCTTTTGTTCAGTCAAAATACCTACGCGAACACCACAAATTCACTTCCTGGCGGTTATAGCGATTCTTTCGAGGGGCTTTCAAACGGAGAGAGCATCGTTGGAACCAATGGCTGGTATGGGGCAACTAATTCCTATGCAACAGCCTCAAACGCAATTTATTCATATTCTGGAACATACCCCCTAAATGCCACGTCGCACCTGACTCACATAGTACTCGATACGGAGAACGGCGTCCTAACCAATATGACTGACTCTGGCGATGCTAGCGGCTTCGAGGTCTACTTTGACATGATGATGCTGCCGACCAGATGGACTGATGAAGAGTATCCTGCCATGACTAATGACACCAGCATAGAGGTAGGGCTTTTCTTCAACAGCAACGGTAACCCAGTAGTATATCACGCTTTCGACCCCTTCACCACTATGTCAAATACATTCACTGTGATTCCGGAAGTGACTTTGCCTTCCAACACATGGACGCGTGTTACAATAACCCAATCCAATTTATCAGGTCTGGCGTGCTGCCAGATACAACTGGACGGAACTGCATTGACCAATGCAAAAGCTTTTACGCCAGCGACCGCCTATGGTGGATCCTGGTTCGTTAACGCAGATAACGCTACGGCGTCAGACGGGTTTTTCATCACAAGCATTGAATTCTCAGGAACCGGGTTTCTGGATGACTTTGTATTCACTGACCAGGCGCCCGCTTTTTCAATCATGTGGGCGATAGTTGCCTCGGTGAATAACGCCATGGGCGCGAGCATCTCACCAGAAGGAACAAACTACTACCCGCAGGGCTCTACCCAGACAGTGAGCATAACATATTCGAACTTCTGGGATCAGGTCGTAACTGTGGACGGGCTCATCACCACACCGCCTCCGGCCTCAGTAACGTTTGAGAACCTGACGGCATCTCACACGGTAACGGTAGCGAGCGCTGTGCAGACTACTACCAGCGTAACCGGCGTCGATGTGCCGAGGTGGTGGCTGAACGACTATGCCGGCGATCCTGACATACCTGATGGGGATGGCGACTCAGATACCCTGAGCAACTGGGAGGAATGGCTTGCATCAACCGATCCTAACGACACCGCATCGACCTTCGAAATTCTCGAGCATTATGTAACCGACGGTACAGGCTATGTTGTTTGGGTGAGCAAAGCTATCGATCCGACTCTTCCCCCGTTCGCAGTCGAACGGAGCACCAATCTCACCGCGGGTGGCGGCGGATGGTTAGTGGTGGACGACAGCGTTTCTCGCGGCGCAGGACCAGACGGCACGAACCTGTGGCAGGATGCGGCTCCACCGCCAGCTGACGTAGCAGTGTTCTACCGCGTTTCGGCAACGAACTAAGGTTTTTATGGCTCACAGCGGCCACCCGTGAATGCGGGTGGCCGTTTTTGTTTCTCCTGGCGGCAGCGCCCGGCCTTCTCG
>JBFIFS010000018.1:0-30412 GCA_041602695.1 Kiritimatiellia bacterium | reverse complement strand
TATCGCCTAAGCCGATCAGGCTATACGGCGTGCCTTGCCGGCGGAGCGGTCCGCGACCTACTGATCGGCAGGACGCCGAAAGATTTTGATATTTCGACATCCGCGCACCCAAATGAAATCAAACGCCTCTTCAGGAACTGCTTCCTCGTTGGCAGGCGGTTCCGGCTGGTCCACATCAGGTTCGGCACGAAGGTTATCGAGTGCAGTACGTTCCGAAAGAAGCCGGAGCCGGTCGACGCGACGAATGATGAAGAAGGGTCGCTCTACCAGCATCATGACAACGCTTTCGGCACAGCCGAGGAAGACGCAAAGAGACGCGATTTCACGGTTAATGGGCTCCTGTATGACATACGCGGATTTGACCTGGTCGATTATGTGGGCGGACTGGAAGACCTGAAGAAGAAGGTCATCCGAACAATTGGAGACCCAAATGTCAGGTTCCAGGAAGATCCCGTGCGCATGCTCCGGGCCATCAGGTTCGCCGCGAGGCTGGGCTTCAAGATCGAGAAGTCGACCTGGAAAGCTATCCTCAAACACCACGGCGAAATAGCGAAGTCATCCCCGGCACGGCTTATGGATGAGATTCTCAAGCTATTCACGCAGAGATCAGGCCATGACGCCGTTCGACTGCTCAAGGAATCCGGACTGATGAAAGATCTTCTTCCCTGGGTGGATAAATATCTCGCGAGCTCGAACGACAAGGGCGCTTTGTTCTGGAAGTGCCTTAAGGCGCTTGATGCGAGTGAACATGCGGGAGAAAACCCGCCGGCAGCGCTGGTCTTCTCGGCCATGTGTTACCCAATGTTTATGGAGGAGCTTTACAGGGCCAGCAAAGAAGGACAGCGGCTGAATTCCATGGCAGCGGCGCAGGCTGTGCTTACTGATAACGATGGACGGCCCCGGATAATAAGGGCGGACTTCTACCAGGTCGTGAATATCCTGGCAATGCAGCACCGGTTCGAAACCTGGAAAGGAGGCCGATTCTCAAAGCCTCGCTTTGTGAGGAGACGGGATTTTCCGGCTGCAGCGGCCTTCTATGAAATCCAGTCTGCAGCGAGGGGCCTGGCAAAGCCAGGGTCGCGGCCATGGATGGAACTTTACAAGCAGTGCGGCGAAAATGAAGGCGCAAGCGGTGAACTGCCGCTCAAGCCGAAGGTTCGGCGACCGAGGCGCAGAGGCGGGCGACGGCGTAGACGGTGAGCGGCATGGGCAGACCGGACGGCAACATGCCGTCCCTCCCAGGTCAGGTTTCCGTATTCGGGAGGGTCCGCATTCTGCGGAACAAGACGGTAACATGCCGTCGCTCCCATGCAGCTTACCAGACCTACTTCGATGCAGACTTTTTTATGAATGTTCCATCTTCGAGATCGGAGAATGCCTTTGCCAGCTCTTCCTGTGTATTCATGACAATCGGACCTCGCCAGGCGATCGGCTCATTCAGCGGCTTGCCTGAGACAAGCATGAATCGTCCACCCTCGCTGCCTGCCCTCAATTCGACACTGTCTCCGTCGCCGAAGAGAACCAGGGTCCTGTTGGCATAGGAATCCCCTTCCCCGCTGGCAATCTCCCCTTCAAACACATAGGCGAAAACGGTGTGTCCCGCAGGAGTCGGATGTGAAAATTCTGTTCCCGCAGGCAAAGACACGTCCAGGTACTCAGGCTCTATCATGATGTCGGTCACAGGGCCGCTTACATCCCCAACCTTACCGCAGATTACCTTTATGACCGCTCCGTCATCCAGCTTCACCTCCGGGATCTGCTCGGCTGTGATATCACGGTAGCGCGGATCCATCATCTTCTGGCTGGCCGGCAGGTTTGCCCAGAGCTGGAACCCCCACATACGCTCCTGCTCGTCCCCCTTCGGCATCTCCTGGTGAATAATCCCATTCCCAGCGGTCATCCACTGCACATCGCCGTCGCCTATAGTTCCTTTGTTGCCGAGGCTGTCTCCGTGCTCGACCTTTCCCTTTGTTACATAGGTGATCGTCTCGATACCGCGATGAGGATGCCATGGGAAGCCGGCGATGAACTTGTCCCTGCTGTCTGAACGGAAATCATCAAGCAGCAGGAACGGGTCGAACAGCTTCGCTTCCCGCTCAGAACCGAAAGCGCGGTGGAGATGGACTCCTGCGCCTTCCATTGTCGGTCGGCTCTGACTTGCCTGCTTTACCCTTCTTACTCCAGCCATTGCGGCCTCCTTCTTGGATTTCAGATCCTTACACCCCGCGGCCATCGATGCAGCCGCAGCAACTACCGAAAATTCGCGCCTCGTGATTTTCATCATGCAATCTTACACCTAATTGACGAGCGCTTACAAGAAGGGGTTATACTGGAGCTGTTACGTGAATAAATGCATTGGCGCTCATGGGGGCTATATCCTATATTCAAAAGACAGATGAAAGCCGCATTCATAGGAAATGAAGATCGTATTAGCGCTGTTTACGGCGCAGGACGCCGGCAACAGGTCGAGGCGGAATTCGACGTTATCCCGGGAGTGCTTTCTAGGGAAGATGTCGAACACAAGAGCGATGACCTCAGGGACACCGAACTGCTCTTTTCTACCTGGGGAATGCCGGCGCTGAGTCCGGAGCAGATAGCACTGCTGCCCTCACTGAAAGCACTGTTCTACGCGGCAGGCACTGTCCAGAAATTTGCCAGACCGTTTCTTGAGTCCGGCGTCAAGGTCTTCTCCGCGTGGGCCGCAAACGCAGTGCCTGTTGCCGAATATACTGTCGCCCAGATCCTGCTGGCGAATAAGGGTATATTGAGATCATCAAGAGCGACGACATCGGCCGACGGCTGGCGTAAATACGGAAAATCAATCTTTCCAGGAAATTTCGAAACCACAGTGGCCCTGCTGGGCGCTGGAATGATAGGCCGCAAGGTCATCGAGCTGCTTCAACCTTACAGCCTGAAGGTGCTGGTCTTCGATCCGTTTCTTCCGGACGAGGAGGCACGCGGCCTTGGAGTTGAGAAGGTTGGGCTGGATGAAGCGTTCCAACGCGGATTTGTTGTAAGCAACCACCTCGCAAACCTGCCCGCAACCGTCGGCATGATTACCGGCGAACACATTTCCCGCATGCAGGAAAACGCTACTTTCATAAACTCGGGCCGCGGCGCAACGGTGGATGAACAGGCAATGATTGAGGTGCTTAAGAAGAGGCCGGATCTCACAGCTGTGCTCGATGTTTCTCAGCCCGAGCCGCCAGATGACGGCTCCCCTCTCTACTCGATGACCAACGTTATCCTGACACCGCACATCGCCGGATCACAGGGGAACGAGTTCTGGCGGCTGGCTGACTATATGATCGATGAAGCAATCGCATTCCGGGACGGTAACGAGACGGACTACGAGGTCACACTGGCCATGCTCGAGACAATGGCTTGACGGTGCGGCCCTGATCCCATTCATGTTTTCGCGGACGGTTCGCACCGCGACTCGGATTGTAGACGTGATAAACCCGTCCATCTCGAAGCCCCTGTGTGCTCAACAGATATTGCCATACCCTCCCACCCTCACCGGCACACTTGCTACTGGGGCGCAAATCCTTTATATTTTCACTTTGAAATGGAACTAGCTCTGGAAATAAAGGACCTGACTGTTTCGTTCAACAAAGGACGTAAAGTTGTCACGGCGCTGGACAAGGTAAGCCTCTCCCTGCCCCAAGGAAGGATCCTGGGTTTCATAGGCCCAAACGGTGCAGGCAAAACGACCGCAATGCACGCAATGCTGGGCTTTCTTAAACCCGACAGCGGTTCTATAAGTCTTTTGGGAACCGATGTAAGCAAGTCCATCGCCAGGGCAAAGATCCGTTATCTCCAGGAAAATCCACATACATACGGCTTCCTTTCAGGCCGCGAGCTCCTGCTCGCAACGGCGCGGCTTTTTAACCTCTCACGCAAAGAATGCCGTTTCCGGGCCAAGCGGCTCATCTCCGAAATGGACCTCGAAGATGCCGCCGACCGGCGGATATCGACGTACTCGAGGGGCATGACCCAGCGCATATGCCTTGCACAGGCACTCATCAATGACCCCGAACTTGTCATTCTTGATGAGCCTACGGGAGGACTCGATCCCTTCGGCCGACAGCAGATACGTGAAATCATCTCTTCCCTCAAGAACAAAGGCAAGACCGTCTTTTTCTCGTCTCATGAGCTGTCGGAGGTAGAACTTGTCTGCGATTACATTGCCATACTTTCCAGAGGCAGGATTGTCGCGCAGGGCGCTACATCGCAGGTGATCTCCGGCGACGAAAGCCTGGAACGGTTCTTCATGAGGGTAGTCAAGTCGTGAACGCGATAATAACGCTGGCGGGAATAGTGTGGATGAACATGCTGAGGAGGAAGGACATCTATGTCCTCCTGATCCTCCTTGGTGTCGTCCTGGTTACACTCGTATCCCTTGATGTCTTCGGGCTGGGCGGCACATCCGCGTACGTCAAGGACGTCGGCCTCCTCTTTACATGGTTCTTCGGCTGGGTGATCAGCGTCATCGCGTCAACCAGAGAGATCCCGGGGGAAGAGGAAAAGCGAACCGTTTTCACTATTCTCTCCAAACCGGTCACGCGCTGCCAGTATGTCGCCGGAAAGTGGGTGGGTGTATGGCTAGTGTCGTCCGTTGCCGTGACTGTATTCTACGGCCTGGTCGTCGGCGTCGCGCTCCTCAAAGGCGCAGACCTTAATCCGTGGACCCTGATGCAGGCGCTCTACATGCACATAGTTCTTCTCGGCGTCATCTGCGCTATCGGGCTGGCTTTCTCCGCCAGAATGAATCACGACGCTGAAGCAACCGTGACTTTTGTTTTGACTACAGTTTCTTTCCTGGTTGTTCCGCGCGTACCGGAGTTCATGGCCAGGGAAGAGGGATTCAAGGCCGGGCTGCTGATGTTTGCCTATAACCTGTTCCCCCACTTCGAGGTGTTTGATCTCCGGCGCAGGGTCGTCCATGGTTACGGGCCGGTCGGGGCACAGCCGGTACTTATGATCAGCGCTTACGGGGCCCTGCTTATTCTGTTCTTCGTTTTTGCCGCGTGGCTGGCATACAGGAACAAGATGTTCGCCCGAGACCGAATGGGGTAAGCAAGTGAAGACACCTCAGACAACTTTTCTGTTATCAGCATTCATGGCACTGCTTGTTCTAATGACCTTTTCTGCATCATGCATACTAACGGCGTCCAATACGGCTTCACTGATCACGGACAGCGGGGACACGTCGGTTGCGGCGGCAATTATGGACGCCGGCAGAACAACGCTAAGCGCGTGGCTCTACGAGAAAGCTGACCTGTATTTCCATGTTGGCAAGCCGCGGAGCGTCGATCTGGCGTTCACGGGCACGGTCTTCCAGGATCTTGCGGAAACTCTGGGTCCAACTGCCCACGTGCACCGTGAAGGTGACCAAGTCCGGGAAATTGTGCCATGGCTCTGGATGGCTTCACGGGCGGACCCGAACAACATTCAGCACTACCTCGTAGCATCCTTCTGGTTAGCACACGAAGCCGGCCAGTCAGACCTGGCCCGGGCCCTGCTCGCGGAGGCCCGCTGGAACAACCCGTTCAGCTACCCTATAGCGATGGAGGATGCCTTGATTGCCCTGAAGCACGGTGAAGTCAACGATGCCGCGTCTTTGCTGAACGCCGGCCTGGCTTTCTGGGACATTGCAAAGGATAACGAAAGTGAGGAAGCGCGACATGACCGAAGCCGCATGCTCCTTTATCGCGCTCTCATCCATGAAGGGAGAGGCAAAAAAGAGGAGGCCATTGCGGACCTGCAGGAAATCCTCCGGCTATACCCCGAGCGAAAAGAAATCGAACTCCGGATATCTGAGCTCAGGAACGGGAGCCAACCTTCGCTCTTGGCATCAAGCGCCTGGAGTGATATTCTCCGATCCGATATCGATAAACGAAGAGAACACGAAGGCTGTAAATACGACGATCGTGGGGCGGGGTACAGCGACGGGTATGCCGGCGGATGCGGCACTCCTGGCTGTACTCACGCGCATCACTAGGAAAGCTTGATATAAAATGTATCTCGAATTCTACGGACTCAGGGAATACCCTTTCAATATAACGCCTGATCCTCGATTCCTCTACCTGGCACCGCATCACAAGGAGGCCTATGAGCACCTGATGTACGGCATCAACCAGCGCAAAGGCTTCATCCAGCTGACCGGCGAGGTCGGCTCAGGCAAAACGACCCTTTGCCGCGCGGTACTCTCCAACCTCGGAAAAGATGTGGAAACGGCCCTCATTCTCAATCCCAGCCTCTCAGACACGCAGCTTCTGCGCGCGATGCTCAATGATTTCGGGATCGAGGTCAAAGGCAGGGACAGGCTCGCATATATTGAAAAACTTAACGATTTCCTTCTCGAAAAGAACCGCGAGGGCACAAATGTGGCCCTCGTGATTGACGAGGCCCAGAACCTTTCGCCCCAGGTCATGGAACAGGTCCGCCTGCTGTCTAATCTGGAAACAGACAAGCACAAGCTCATCCAGATGGTGCTTTGCGGCCAGCCGGAGCTCGAAAAACGCCTGGCCCGGCCTGACTTACGTCAGCTGCGACAGCGCATCACAGTTCGATACCATATCCCTCCCTTGACACAGGAAGATACGATGATGTATATCAGGCATAGGCTGTGGGTGGCAGGTTCGGACGGCAGTATCGTTTTTGACGCCAGCGCCGTCAGGGAGGTCTACAAGTACTCAAAGGGCGGGCCACGCCTGATAAATGCGGTTTGCGATAATGCGCTTCTGGCAGGATATGTGACAAGATCAAGGCATATTGACGGAAGGGCCATCAAGAAGGCCATACAGCAGTTGGAGGGATCACGATGAGCCTAATCCAGGAAGCCCTGAGAAGGCAGCAGGAGGAGATGGACGACAATGAGGGGGTTCCTTCTGCAGCCAGGCCCACCACGCCGCCACCTTCACAACAGACACCGCCAGCCAGCGCCCCGAACACCACTGTTGATATAGGTCCGCCGGACGACTCTCTGCCGCCGCCGCCCGTGCAGACGCCGCCGCAGCTTGAAGATGAGGACCTTCCTCCTCCCCCGCCACCTGAAGCGATGGGAGGTGCGGATTCCGGCGAAGACGCCCCGCCGCCTCCACCAGGCAAGGACTCAAAAGCCGGACTAAAAGTGGCGCTGCTGGTAATGCTGGCTGTTCTTTGCCTTGGCCTCGGCGTATGGGCAATTACATTTGCGGTACAGAAGCTGCGGAACCCGTCGGTGGTGGCAGATCCGGGCCCTGAGCCGCCTTCGCCTGACGATCCGGCTCCCATAGATCCGACGAGAGATGACCCGCAAGACACGGCTCCACCTGAGCCCATACCGGTTACCCCTGCAGACCCTACAGTTGCCACCCCCGATCCAAGCCCGGTAACCACAGAGCCTGCACCTGAACCCGTCGCGGTAAAGGAGCCGGTCATATGGCCTGTACTGACAATCTCAGGTTTGGTGGGCAAAGGGGCTCAGGGCGCTGTTATGTTCGACACTGAAATTGTAGGTGCGGGAGAGTCCTTCGAAGGCGTGAAGGTTATCTCCATCTCCAAGAAGGGCGCCGAGCTGGAATACAAGGGCGAAAGAAAGTTCGTCAATGTTGGGAGCTCTACGGAATAATCCCGGTTATTCCTAAGACGCCTCGTGTTCGGCGGCGTGCTCCTCTGCAAGCTCTACAGCCGTCTCACAGGCCTTGTCGAAATCAGATGGAAGAGTAATATAGAAGTGGCATTTCCTGCCCGCGAGCGTTTCCACATCCTTACGAAGCTGCTTGTCATAAGGGTTCATTACAACAGCAAGCGCATTGTTACCGAGAAGCTCAAATACCATGCCCCCCCGTTTCAGCATGAATTCCCTGGGGACAATTGAGGTAGCGGCCCATGTAAGCTCAAAGTTTTCGAGCGATATGAATGGTGTCGAGCAGCTCTGAACAAGCGAAGCAATCAGCTTCTCCAGGTACTTGAATCCGCGCGCTTCTAAAACATGAAGGACAGATATCGTCGCAACACTGTCACCCGCAGACATCTCGGTGAGGTCCTGGACTACACTCGCGTATTCTTCTTGAGTGAGCTCGTTGGCCTCCATCAGGTTCCATGCCATGGCCAACTCTTCCGCCATATTGAAAGCCGTGCTGACCTGCGGCGTCTTCTTGGGCAAAGGAGTTTCTGATGATGGCTCTGCGTTATCTTCAAAACCCGTCCCCAGGCTCTCGACGGCCTGCGTTGACAGCTGCGGTGCGGCAGCGCCCCCTCCTTCGGCCTCGATCTTGCCAACAAGCTGGGCCACTTCCTCATCATCCTGGGCGTATGAACGAAGCTTCTCCAGGAGCTCTCCACCAGCGGCAGCGTCCCCCTCTTCCAGCAGGACATTGCCAAGCCGAACAAAATACTCCTTTGCCTTGGTCAAGTCCCCAATCTGTTCATACGCGTGAGACAGGGCTTCCAGCGATGCCCTGTCATTGGGCATGGCCTCAAGTATCTGCTCGAAAGCGGTTATCGCATTCCAGACTTCCGCTTCCAGGTCCTGCTTATCTTTCTTCGCTGCCATTAGGAACTCCTTGTATAGAATATTCCAAACATATGCCTATTGCGTCAATCTTAATGATAACGCGGTCAAGGGGCGTCGCACTGAAGTGAAAAAACAGTGAAGATTCGTATTGGCTACTCCGGTGTCATTATGGAATAATCCATGCAAGGAGATTACGCGTATGGCAGCTAAGAGACAGGCAGGGAAGATATCAGACATCCTCATAAGAAACAGCGCGATTAATGCTGATGACATGCAGGCCGCCGAGGAAGAGGCCGGCAAGGAAAACACGCGACTCGAGAAGTATCTCATTGAGAAGAAGCTGGTTAAGCGTGAGGACATGACACTGGCTCTTTCTGAATATCTTAAGATACCCGCAATTTCACTTGCACATTTTGTCCCGAATCAGCAGGTACTTGACCTCATACCCAAAGAAATGATGACGAAGCGTTTCGTGATCCCCATTTCCCGCGTGGGAAGCATGCTCACCGTCGCCGTCGGCGACCCGTTCGACCTCATGGCCCTTGAAGAAATCCAGACGCTGACGGGACTGTCCATAACGCCCGTTGTGTCTGCGGAGGGCGAGATACAGGAAACCATAGGCAAGATCTTCCAACAGTCCACTGAAGGCCTGGATATGGAAGAGCTCATGCGTGACGACAGCGAAGTACAGGTTGTTGAGGATTCGGAGGAAGATCAGAGCCTTGACGAAATGCTTGAAAGCGCGGAAGGCGCCCCAGTTATTCGCATGGTGAACATGATGCTTGTAGAAGCCCTGCGCACAGGCGCGAGCGACATCCATATTGAACCCGAAGAAAAAACCGTCCGACTCAGGTACCGCATTGACGGCAAGCTGGTAGAGCGGCCCGGCCCTCCTAAGAACCTGCAAAACGCGGTTATTTCAAGAATTAAGATCATGTCAGACCTCGATATCGCTGAACGAAGGGTGCCCCAGGACGGCAGGACGCACATCAAGGCGCTGGGCAAGGAAGTAGACTTGCGTATCAGCCTGCTCCCCACGGTTCACGGCGAAAAGATAGTGATTCGTACCCTGGACAAGAGCAAACTCCTCGGCGGCGTTGACAACCTGGGCCTTGACCCGCACTCACTCAAGTCATTCAAATACGCTCTTTCCCAACCTAACGGAATTATTCTCGTCACCGGACCGACCGGCAGCGGAAAAACGATGACCCTCTACTCCTGCCTGCAGGACGTTAACCAGCCGCATACGAATATCATCACCTGCGAGGACCCTGTTGAATTCCAGATTCCCGGCCTCAATCAGGTCCAGATCCAGTCGGATGTCGGGCTGACCTTCGGCGCGGCGCTCCGCTCGATTCTGCGCCAGGACCCAGACGTAATCCTCGTTGGAGAGCTTCGTGACCAGGAGACCTCTCACATCGCCATCGAAGCCGCGCTGACCGGCCACTTGGTGCTTGCAACCCTGCACACGAATAATGCCCCGCAGGCGGTTACACGATTGGTCGATATGGGCATTGAGCCCTTTATGCTTGGGTCCTGTCTCGTGCTTGCACAGGCACAACGTCTTTACAGGCGCCTTTGCAGCGCCTGCAAGAAAGTAACCGAAATTGATCCCGCAATCCTTGAGGCGAACAACATACCCCCAGACTTCTTCGAGGGAGAGAAAATTTATGGAGCCAAGGGATGCCCACGGTGCACCAGCGGATACAAAGGACGAGGTGCTGTAATGGAAGTTCTCCTTGTTACTGACGATGTTCGCGAAGCAATCTTGAGGGGAGCCAATTCTGCTGAATTGTTTGAAATGGGCAAGAAAGGCGGCATGATGACCCTCAAGGAAGCCGGTCTTCAGCGGGTAAAAGAAGGCATAACAAGCCTGGCGGCCGCACTGGAAGTCACCGGCGGTTAATCTGTTGATGTAAAATACTAAGGAGAAGACCATGAGTCCTGTTGTTCGAGGAGCTAAGCCAGCCGCAGCCAGCAAGAGTGCTGCCCCCGCATCTGCAGGCAAACAAAAGCTGGCCGGCGGAAAGAAGTCCACCGTAAAGGGCAGCAAGGTCCCGGGCGCCAATAAGATACAGAACGAGCTCCTGCCGGGATTCTCGCGCCAGCTCGCCGCAATGCTCTCGGCCGGCATGCCCATTGTAGCATCGCTAGACGCGCTCGAGGAACAGGCGGACAACCCCAACTTCAAAACTGTTATTGTCCAGCTGAAGAGAAGCATCGAGAACGGCGCGGCATTCTCGGAAGCACTCAGGGCTTTCCCGAGCGTGTTCGACACCCTCTACTGCAACATGGTGAAGGGCGGCGAGACCGGAGGCCAGCTCGCGGAGACAATCGGACGACTGGCTGGATTTCTTGAAGCCAGTGCCCGCCTCAAGCGGAAAGTCAAATCGGCCATGATGTATCCTACAATTGTTCTCAGCATCGCAATTCTTATCGCAATCGGCATGATCCTTTTCATCGTCCCGGTCTTCGGAGAGATGTTTGCCGACTTTGGAGCACAGCTCCCGGGCCCGACACAGTTCCTGCTGAACTTCAGCGACTTTCTCAAGGTCCACGGTTGGTGGATACTTATCCTCATCGTGGGCGGCGTGATAGGCTTCAAGAAGTGGAAGGCGACGGAAAAAGGCGGATATGCCTTTGATCAGTTCGTGCTGAAAGCGCCGGTTTTTGGCGACCTCAACAAGAAGGTTGCGGCCGCAAGATTTGCAAGAACGTTCGGCCAGCTTATTCGCAGCGGTGTACCAATCCTCAATGCGCTGCAGATCGTTGCCGGAGCTACAGGCAACAAGGTAGCTGAACTCGTAATCATGAACGCCAGGGATGCCGTCGAGAAAGGTGAGCCCCTTTCAAACGCGATGATAAGCCAGACAGTATTCCCGGTCATGCTTGTACGCATGATGCAGGCCGGCGAAAAGACCGGCAAGGTTGACGAGATGATGGACAGTATCGCTGACTTCTACGATGATGAAGTGGAGACAATGCTTTCGGGCCTCACCTCCCTTCTCGAACCACTCCTCATGGTATTCCTCGGTGTTGTCATCGGCGGAATTGTCATGTGCATGTTCCTCCCGATCTTCAAGATGGGTGAAGTGGTCGGCGGATAAGACCCCGCATCACTCCTTCTTCGGACGGTGCATATAGTCGAAATCTGCCTCCGCACGCCCATATTTTCAAAGAAACCCGCTCCGCGGGCTTGAAGGATTTTTAGAATTCGAAAAAATGAGAATTTTCTCTTTACTATAATACTCCTAGAATCTAATCTTTCAGACGCTAATTTGGAGGTCGAGTGGCCCGGATACTACTAGTTGATGACGAACCGAGCATCCTGAGCGTATTGAGCACCCTGCTCAAAGCTGAGGGATACGACGTAACAGCTGTCCCTGGAGGAGACAAGGCCCAGGACGTTATCCGGAACGAGGACTTCGACCTGCTGATCTCCGATATACGAATGAGCCCGGTCAACGGCATGCAACTCCTCCAGCTGGTACACGAAGTCAAACCCCAGATGTCCGTAATCATGCTGACCGCTTACGGATCAGTGGAAACCGCAATAGAAGCCATGAAGCTCGGAGCATTTGATTACGTTACCAAGCCTTTCAAGGTCGACGAGCTCCTTATTACCGTAACCAGGGCGCTCAACTACAACAAGACCCTGGCGGAGAATGCAGACCTGAAGGAGCAGCTGAGCACCACATATAGACTCGAGAACATCGTGGCCCAGAGCCCCGCAATGGAAAACGTATGCGAGATGATCAAGAAGGTCGCTCCCACTGACACAACAATCCTCTTATACGGCGAGAGCGGCACGGGCAAGGAGGTCGTCGCGAAGGCCGTGCACAGCTGCAGCAGGCGGAAAGACAATGCCTTTCTTGCGGTAAACTGTGCCGCTTTGCCTGAACCGCTGCTTGAGTCAGAAATGTTCGGACACGCCAAGGGCTCCTTCACAGGAGCGACATCCGACAAGGTCGGCCTCTTCGAGGCGGCAAGCGGCGGAACCATATTCCTTGACGAAATCGGATCCATGCCCATGAGCATACAGGGAAAACTCCTGCGGGTACTGCAGGAGAAGGAAATCCGCCGAGTCGGCAGCAATGACACCGTGTCCATAGATGCACGCGTACTGGCAGCTACAAACACAAAGCTCGAGACGCTAATGGCTCAAGGACTCTTCCGGGAAGACCTCTACTATCGACTGAGCGTAATCCCTATAGAAATCAAGCCTTTGAGGGAACGCCAGGAAGATATCATCCCCTTGGCCTACCACTTCATCCAAACGGAGACGCCCGATGGCCAGCAGCCCTGCATCCCTGACGCAGAAGCCTGCGCCATTCTCGAGGCCTATGAATGGCCCGGTAACGTACGCGAGCTGGAAAACGCCCTGAAACACGCGCTTACTTTCGCCAAGGACGGAAAGATCACAAAGGACAATCTTCCGCCCAAGATCGCAGAAACACCGGTAAAAGTCAGATCCGAGGAAAGCGACGGTACCGGCGACGGCACCCGCTGCAAGTCCCTGAAGGCGTTTCTCAGAGCGAAGGAAAAAGAATATCTAGACCAGGTTCTTTCTCATTCCGACGGCGACAAGGAAAAAGCAGCAAAGGCATTGAAAATAAGCCTTGCAACCCTATACCGGAAGCTTCCAGAAGAGGAAGAATAGCCTTTTTTGCCTTTTCTCGTTTTTTCGAATAGCATTCTCGCTTTCTCAAATTTAATACTTATATGCCCTCGTTTTGATTTTCTCAACTTGGATGATTCCTGTTTTTCTTGATTTTTAGCAAATGTTGCAGGTTTATAACCAATTCTCAGAGCTTGGCACGCTCGTTGCTCTATAATACCGCGAATGGGCAAGGTCGCAGCCCAACAAACCAAATAAAGGAGGAATGCGATGAAAAAGGGTTTCACACTCGTAGAGATTATGATCGTTGTAGCGATCATTGGTCTGCTCGCAGCTATTGCTATCCCTTCATTCGTGAAGGCTCGTAATACAGCACAGCAGAATGGTTGCATCAACAACCTTCGTATGATCGATAGCGGCAAAGAGCAGGCTGCGCTCGCACAGAAGTGGGCAGCTGGCGTCGTGCCGACTACCACAGTTGTAAACACCTACATCAAAGGTGACAGCACTCCTGAGTGCCCAGCTGGCGGAACTTATGGCTATCAGGTCATTGGAACGAATCCGACGTGTACTATCACATCGCCTACGTCCCACCGAATGCCTGTTGGAACATAAGACGACTCACTAAAAAAACCCCGCTTCGGCGGGGTTTTTTTTTGCCCCGATTCTCGGCTACCGGAAATAAATGGCATGCTGCGAGGCCTCGTTGAGGAATGCCTCGCCGGCCTCGTGCTCGCCTTTGGACTGCAGAATGAGCCCAAGGTTACGACACGCGTAGGCGTAATCCGTACGGAACGACTTCCGTAAGAACTCGCTGTTAAGCCCGCGATAGACGATGACTGCCATTCGGAACGACTGCTCAGCCGCCACAAGCTCGCCGCGAGCGGCTAGCGCTGCCCCCACCCCCAGGTGTCCGCGCACATTGCCGGGCCGGCCGTCAACCACCTGCTGCCAGAGAAGAAGATCGTCTCTATAGTCCGTATTCCTCCGCACAGCCCTGCAGGTAAGCAAACCCGCCAGAACGAGCACCACCGCCAGGAAACACCTGTCCTGCGCTTTTCCATTGCGAACATATCGCCTGCATATTGACAGAAGAGCAGAAGTTGTAACAACAGCCGCACCCGCGCTTGCGAGATATACCCGGTGCTCCGCATAAAGGTCCGCAAGCGGTACAAGCATTACAGGCACAAGACACGCGACAAACCATGCTGCCCCTACCCTTGTCAGCCCACCACGGCGTGATACCATGACAAGAATTACACCCACTATGCCAACGACTGCGAGAAACAGCAGCGGAAGGATGATGCCGCGCTCGATGTCATACCCGTATTCAATCAGCAGGCGCGCCGGCCAAAACAGCTTTCCTGTATGAATCAGGAGAGAACGAGGCTGGAACAGCAGATAATCCCTAAACCCGATAACTGACATTCCAAACCCCGCCGAGGTACTCGACTCATGAGGCCTGACCAGAAGCATGAGCGGGACGCAAAGAGTAAGCATACCTAGAATATGTACCGCTCTGTTGTCCTTCCAGGCCTTTCTGACGCCCCCGCTTATGGCGATATCCAGAATGAAAAACAGCAGCGGGGCTACAACCGCTGTTGGCTTGCTCAGGTAAGCGAGCACAAAGCACGCGAGCATAACAGTAATGCGGGCACGCCTCCGCTCGGTAAGGCATCCTGCCCCTAACAGCAATCCTGCAAGGATGAAGGTTGCAGACAATACTTCCGCGCGCTGCACTATATAGGTCACGGACTCCGCATGAATCGGGTGCACCGCCCATAGCAGCGCCGCCGCTGCAGACAGAAGCAACCTCCTGTTAGCCGCAATGTGTCGTGTCACATGATAAAGAATTCTCCACAGCAGAAGGGCATTGACCATATGGAGGGCGATGTTGATCGCATGAAAGAAGGCCGCGTGAGTCCACCCCAGCTGGTACTGGAGCCAAAATGACAGGTTTGTCAGGGGACGAGAAGTGCCGGTTACAGCGGTGTCCCAGCTCCTTATGGCTTCGTTCTTTACAATGTTGATTATGTCATCGTAAACAAAAACGCCCTGCATGCCATTTGAGTAGGCAATCACTACGGAAAAGGCAACCACCGCGCCTGAAAGCAGAATTTTGGTTCTGTTAGTCATCACCCTCATCATCGCCGCTCCCTGAACTAAGCCGGAATGCTTTCTTCGCCCGATAGAGTTTGAGGCGCCGCTCCATCTCTAATATTCGACTGTCTTCTCTGGAAAAGTGCTTTCTGGCATCGTCTAGAGCCTTCTCCTGGAATTCCCGGGCGCGCTCAAAATCACCCATTTCGGCAAACGTGGCGGCCCTTACATCGAAAAGCCTGGCGCTCGTGGCTCCGATTTCCTCCTCAGCTTCGTTAAGCAGCCTTACCGCCCTCGCGGCATCGCGAACCGTCGCGTCATGAGAGGAGCTCAGAAGCCATGCGTACTCTACCTTTGCGGCCGTAAGACCGGGAGCCGTCGACAGAAGGGCCTCGAACACAGAGGCGGCGTCCCTGTGTCGTCCGGTTTCAATCAACATGTTGGCCTTTATCATACCGGCCTGAAGATGGCCCTGATTCAACTCCAGCACCAGGTCTATCTCGCGCTCTGCTTCGATTCTAAAGCCAGACGAAAGAAGCGCGAGGGCTTTGTTATGCCGTGCGGCCACATCATCCGGATGCTTATTAACAACATGCTCAAACTGCTCAAGGGCCTCCCGGGTTCTTTCCTGGCCCATCAGGGCCCTCCCGAGAAGAACACGACCGAAGGCATCATACATAATAGGGCTGCTCGATGGTGTGTTATGATGAGGAGGATCATCAGCGGAGGCAATTGCAACCCGGGCCAGCATCTTCCGGGCCGCCCTTTCCGCTCCTCTATAGTCCCCCCTCTCGAGCTTTTCACCCACATGGAAGACCCACGCTCTGAAGTTGTGGGGTATTCTTTCTGCAATCTCGCCCCACAGCGCCTCCGGATCGGCGTAGTCTTTGTTCCTTTCGAACGCCACAGCACCGAGAACCGTCGCGGCCAGTAGCGCAAGTATCACAGCGACGTGGTCCCATGCCGCCTTGCGCAGCACCTTCTCGCCGGCCAGGACCAGCGACAGGATAATGCACGCGAGAGGCAAATACATCCTGTGCTCGTAAGCGAGGTCCGGTATGGGGACAAAGCTTGACGTCGGTGAAAGAATGATGAACGCGCACATTGCTGAGAGGAACCCCCTTGGCCATCTGACAAACCCGTAAACAACCGCCGCGAACAGTCCTGCAACGATAGCTGCCGGCAGCCAGAGCTCATTGAACGCCAATACGGGCTGCCAGGCGTAATCGAGCGTCAAGGGGTGCGGCCAGAACACAAGCCGCAGGTAGTGCAGGAGAACAGGCCCCTGATTCATAGTGCGCAGCACCAGGCCCATCTTGGCCGTATAGACCTCAAAGATTGCGGCATGCGTTTCGTGCATGCGCATAAAAGTCAGCTGAATGGCCCAGCAGCACAGCAGGGCCGCATAATATGGCCACCTTATCCGCATGGCCTTACGCAGGCTGCCTGCGAGCAACGACGAGTCCAGCAGCATAAGCGACAGGGGAGCGGTAATCATCACCTGCTTTGTAAACATTCCGCCAAGACAGGCAAGGATAGAAAGGCACAGCCAGCAGGGGCGATGGCGTCCAGCCTTTGCAGAGCCTTTCACAAGAAAGAGCATAGCCAGCAGGTAGAAAAGAGACATCAGTGACTCGTATCGTTGACAGATATAGGTCACCGCCGACGTCGCCAAGGGGTGCACACCCCAGAGCAGGGCGGATATGAAAGCAAGCCACTCAGCTCTGCCCTCTGGCTTGCCCGCGCTGACAGCCAGAGCCCTTACCAGAGAAAAAAAGACAAGGACGCAGGAAAGATGAATAAGAAGGTTCGTCAGATGGTAATATGCGGGATTCAGGCCGCCTCTGGCATAGTCAAAAGCAAAGGTCAGTTCGGCGACGTAGTGATGAGAAACGGTCGCCGCCGCGTGCCGAGGATTTCGCACAAAGGGGTTCTCAACAATGCGCCCGTGATCGTCGAGAACGAAAGCGCCCTTGAAGCTGGACGTATAAACCGCGGCAACAGCAGCAACCAGAACAAGACTAAACACAAAAGATCTGCGCGCCTTCATTTCCGCTGTTCCTCGAGGCTGCTGCGTATTGCGTCGTCCAGAAGCTCGTCAAGCCGCATCTCACTGTCGCTAACGGCCCGCAGTATATTCTTGGCGCTACTGCGCACCTGCTCATGAAACGGAGCTATTCGGAGCGCCCTGAGATACCAGTCGAACGCGGAATCATAGTCACGCTTCTCATTGCAGTACATCGTCCCGATGTTGGCGCACGCCACAAAATAGGCGTATTCCGGACTGCTTTTATCAAACTTGCCTGTCACCACAGACTCTCCTGCGTCGCACTTTCTCTTTATGTCCTCGGGTATCCTGCCTATGACCTCGTAATATTCCGTGAGGGCCTCGTCTATTGAACCTTTTTCTGAAAGAGCTGCTGCCAGGTCGTTTCTGGCCCTCAAATTGTCCGGTCGCGTAGTGCAGACATCCTGCCACATGGCGCATTCTGACCAATAATACATGTTTCGCGTCGACGTGCGCATGCCCAGGGCCGCCGCCATTGCGATGACGCACACTACAAAGAGCAGCATGGTTTTTGATGTCCTGAGCAGACCGGAAAGCGAAACCATAACAGTACCCGCATTGAGGGCCGTCACGAGCATCGCGATAAGGGGTATTAGCGGCCCATACATCCTGTGCTCTACCGCCAGGTCTGCTATCGGCACAACGCTGGACGTAGGCGCAAGCAGGATGTAGAAGAGCAGGCCCGCGAATCCCCATATACGTTTTCGGAAAAGACCGATACACGACAGGACAAGAAGCAAAGCGTGCAATATCAAAGCAAGTATCCCTACCGAACTGACAGAGGCCGGCTGCCACATGTAATCGAAGCAGAGATTGTCCGGCCATACAGCCAGTCGCGTATAATGCAGAATTACCATTCCCTGATTGTAAAGATATGCCAGAGGACCCAGCTCACCGACCCGAGTGCCGGCATGCAGCCCGCTGACCTGCGCAGCAGCCAGCTGCACCTGATACATAAGCAGAACCAGAAGCATCATGAAGCTCGCCACATGAAACATCCCCCGACTGCGCGTCAGCTCATGAACTGACTTCGCCCCAAAACAATAGTCATAGGCAAGTAGAACCACAGGAACAACAGCCATGCTCTCCTTGCACCCCATGCCCAGGAAAAGCACGGCCAGCGAGCCGTTCAGCAGCCTGCGTTGCGAGCCACGAGATTCGATGCCCCGTATGAACAAGTAGAATGATCCAAGCATACAGAGCGCGGTCATCGACTCATAGCGCTGACAGACATAAGTGACAGCCTGAGTGTTCAGAGGATGCACGCCCCACACGAGCGCCACCGCCCAGGCAAGCAGGTCCTTGTCTATTATCCAGCCTGGCGTGGGCTTGAGCCGCATCAGAATGCGGCGCACCACCCCAAACACGAGCAGAGCATTGGCGGCGTGCACGATAATGTTCACGACATGAAAGTAGAGTGGAGACTCGCCAGCCAGAAGAAGATTGAGCCGGAATGTCAGGTCAACAAACCAGCGATGGCCCCAAAGGACGTAACGCGGGCCGACAACATTCACGTTCCGGAATATGGCGGAGAAGTCATCAAACAGGTACACCCCCGGGAGGCTCGTCAGGTAGACGGCGGCCACGGCGGCGAGGATGGTTGCAGTTAGTCCGTAATTGACGGTGCGCCTGTTCATTAACACCTGCTAAGCAAACACTTGATGTTCACCATCTTAGACAACGCGGGGTGGAATGTCGACATCAACCGGAACTTCCAAGGCCTATTTACACGCAGTCCCCTGTGTGCTATTGTCAATTCAAGGACAGGATGGATTCAAACCATGACTGCAGCAAACACGAGCATAGTCTTTGTTACACCGTGCCACAACGAGGAGGGCAGAGTAGGCAAAGTCGTCACCGCCCTTCGCTCAGCATTCCCGGGCGCCGAGGTAGTAGTTGTAGACGACTGTTCCTCCGACTCTTCTGCCGATGAGGCCAGAGGCTGCGGGGCAACAGTCCTGTCTCACTTGTGCAATCTCGGTTACGGCGCAGCGCTTCAGACCGGCTACATGTATGCGACGCAGGCTGGGTATGAAATACTCGTGCAGCTTGACTCCGACGGCCAGCATGCCATCGAATCAATCAATGACCTTATTGCACCCGTCAGGGACGGGTCGTTTGATATGGCTGTGGGATCACGCCACATGGCGGTCGACCCGGCGCATATGCCGCCGATAAGACGTCTTGGGCAGAAGATATTTGCGGCAACTATACGGGCTTTTGGCGGCCCGAAGATGTCAGATCCGACGTCAGGGTTCCAGGCAATGAACTCCCGGGCGCTGCGCTTGTTTGCGGATGACGTTTTCCCGTGCGATTACCCGGACTCCGACGTTATTCTCATGGCGCATTACGCGGGCCTGAGAATAACAGAAGTACCGGTCAAGATGCTGCCGCGCGTTGGCGGAACGTCGCTTCACTCCGGCCTCAAACCACTCTATTACGGAATCAAGATGTTCTTCTCCATGATCATCGTGTTTCTCAACCGGAAGCAGTGGAAAGTCCTTGGGCAGGCGCTTTCCGGCCTGTCCAATCCACCCGGAAAGGAAGAAACGACACATGCTGCCTAGACAATTACAAGCCTGCATTATCCTCAGCCTGATGCTGCTGCTGGTCATAGTAAGGCTCGTACAGAAGGGACGCCTTGACATAGCATACTGCTGGCTGTGGCTCTGCATAGGCGTATCGACAATAATCGTCCTCCTCCGAAACGATCTCCTCAAGATGATTTCCTCAACTATCGGGGCAGTCTCCGACACAACAACAGTATTCTTAATGGGTTTCTTCCTTATTGTTCTAATGTGCCTGCAGTTTTCGCTGGTGATCTCTTCACACCGCAGGCAGATCAAGAAGCTCTACCAGAAGATGGCCTTGCTGACTAACGAGCTGGAGACGCTGAAAAAGGACCCGGCCGAGTCAGAACCCCCAGCATGATGAAGCCGCGCCTCATCCTCGCAACAGCTCCCGTAAGTCTTGAGGACAGATACGGCAAGTACGCCGCCGTAGCCAATACACAGCCGTCTTTTGGTGTTGCTTCCCTTGCCTCGGCCGCGAAGCGCGCAGGTGCGGAAGTCGGAATCATCGAGGCATCTTCCCGCAATATGAGCGTTGAAGATGCTGCCAGTGCTGTGACCGGCTGCGATCCGGATATCCTGGGGATATCAGCGACCTCTATAGGAATCATAGCCGCCTCAGACCTTGCGCTTGCCGCAAAACAGGAGCACCCGGAACTACTGACCGTCATCGGCGGCTGCCACGCAAGCGCCCTGCCTGAGGAAACGCTTCGCCAGTTCCAATCGTTTGACGTTCTGGTTGTAGGCGAGGGAGAAAGCACTCTTGCTGAGCTCGTGGAGCGGTTCAAGGCGGGGGACAGGAAACCGCTCGACCTGGACGGGACCGTCGTGAGGAATGGCGACACGATCAAAAGAAATGCTCCACGGGCCCTTATCGAAGACCTCGACAGCCTGCCTCTTCCAGCCTGGGACCTCATCGAGGGTTTCCCGCGCAGCTTCCGGCCTTCACCTGCCAGGGCCATGCGCTGGCCATGCGCTTCGATCGTAATGACCCGCGGTTGCCCAAACGCATGCACGTTCTGCGACAGGTCTGTTTTCGGAAGGAGATGCAGGTCTTACAGCGCCGGCTATGCAGCTGATCTCTGCGAAGATCTTGTATCGAACCACGGCGTGCGGGAGATCCTTATAGAAGATGACACTTTCATTATCTCGGGCAAAACGGTGACAGCTTTCTGTGAAGAACTTCTGCAAAGAGGCCTCGATATTTCCTGGTCCTGCCTTGGACGGGCAGACAGGGTCGACAGGGACTTGCTAGCCCTCATGAAGAAGGCAGGCTGCTGGCACATATCCTTCGGTATAGAAAGCGGCGATGAGGACATACTTAAGGCGGTCAATAAGAACCTTAATATCGCTCAGATCACATCTGCCCTGAAAACGTGCCGCGAGGTAGGCATGAAGACCAAAGGATTCTTCATGGTCGGGTTCCCGGGCGAGTCAGAGAAATCAATACAGTCCACGGTTGACCTGGTAAGAGCCCTTCCTCTGGATGACATCTCGGTAATGCACCTAACGCCGTTCCCTGGGTCAGAAATCGCCAGGGCGGTTGACGGCGAGGGGACCTTCACAGACTGGAAGGCCATGAACGCGCTTGAACCAGTGTATATACCTGAAGGGATGACTGCCGAACTGCTCGAGAACGCGAGAGACAGAATCTATAAGGCTTTCTTCTCAAGGATGGACGTTCTCGCCCGCCATGCCATGCACGCCCTCAAGCATCCCAGGCTTATACCCTTCTACTTTGCGGGCGCAAGATCTTTGCTCCCCGCCTTTACCACACGAAAACAATGAAAGCAGAACAGAAGGAGCTAGTCTCAATAGTGGTCGTCTCCCTCCGTGGCGGAGAGATGCTTAAGAAGTGCCTGGATTCGATCAGCCGACAGGACTATCCAAGCATTGAGGCAGTCATCGTCGACAACGGCTCGGGGCTGGACCTTCGAAATACAATTGGATGGAAGACCGATTGCTGTGCCTGGATAACGGAGAAAACTAATCTGGGATTCGCGGGCGGCTGCAATCGGGGCATCGCCGAAGCCACCGGCAGCATGATCGCGCTTGTAAACGATGACGCTGTACTAGACCCGAAATGGACTTCCGAGATGGTCCGATGCCTCAATTCTGATCCTCGGGCCGGCGCCGCCGCGGGACTTGTTGTGGACGGAAACCGGCCGGAAGTACTGGACTCCTTCGGCGTGGGCGTCTCGCTCGACGGCATGTCCCGCCAGCTGGAGTGCGGCTCCCCATCAGGCAGCACAAGGAGGACAATGGAGGTGCTGGCATTCAGCGGGTGCTCGTGCCTCCTCAGGCGCGAGGCCATCGAAAGCTGCGGGCAGTTTGATGATGCCTTCTTTGCCTACTGCGAAGACACAGACCTCTCACTGCGTCTTCTGCGGTCCGGCTGGAGAATATTGGCATGCCCATCGGCGCGCTCCATCCACTACTACTCTCATACGGGGGGACGTTTTTCTTTACAAAAACTCTACCTCATCGAGCGCAATCACCAGTGGGTGGCCCTCAAGAACTTCCCGCTCCCTCTCCTCATGATCTATCCACTCGCAACGCTCTGGCGGCTTGTCGTGCAGATAGCGGCAAGCTTTACTTCCAGAACACCGGTTGCCGGATTTGTCTCTAACGGCATCCTGCCCGTAGCCGCTACCATTCTCAAGGCCGATCTGGCCGCGTTCGTTCGTATTCCGGCGATATTCTGGAAGCGTGTCCGATATCGGAAACAAAGCCGTCATCCGGGCTCATGGGAATTCACCCGGAAGCTGCTTGCCAATCGCATGCCCATCGCGAAGGTCCTTTTCTCAGGCGCTTTGCCTGCCGACGACCAGCCCCATTGAGTAGTGTTTCCCGAGAGTTTCAACACACGCTGCCGGAAGATAAAGAACGGCAAGGCCGGCACCCAGGAAGCGTTTTACTGCTGTGACAACAGCGCTGCTCCCGTAACTTGAAGTCATCGTCAGGGCCGCGGAAAGGGACGTCAGGGCTCCGCCCGCGATATAGAATATATGGTCGGATTTCGTTTGCACGTCGTCCAGGCCGGCCCTGGCCAACAGCTGAGTCAGCCCCTCTCTTGACGGAAGGCTGACGTGCCTCGGGGCCTCCCTGTATGCGCCCCAGTTTCTGCCAAACAGGCGGGCCTGAAGAGAACCCGCCAAAGGTGCAGAGAGGAACACGGTCCCGCCGGGCCGAAGGTGGCTGATAATGCTCTTGATAAGCACATCGGGAGTCAAAGTATGTTCAATAACGTGAAATCCGGTAATCACGTCGTATTGTCTTCCGGGAATGACATCGTCGAGATCCATAACACTGCACGCAAAGGCCTCTATTCCGTGACGCTTGCGCATCATTTCCGCGGTCCCGGTCGCAAAGTCGATGCCGGTCACGCTGTAGCCCGCGTCCTTGAAACAGGAAGACTGATATCCGCTGCCGCAGCCAATATCCAAAAGTTCGCCCCGCTTTCCCGTGTAGCGCGACAGTGTCCTCACGTTCCGCCTATACACCGGCTTGAACCAGAGCTCCAGCTCCATGGACTGAAGGATGCGGGCGAACGCACTCTTGCGCGCTGATCCCGTACCCAGGCCGTAAAGCTCCGGATAAGAGGATGCGAGCTTCTCTGGCGTCGGGAGGGGATCAAGCCAGGATGAACCACACCCCTCACAGCAAACAAAGGAATAGGTTTCGTCGCCCTGCAAGAGCCTGTCCCTCACATCTGAAATAAGAGGGCGGAAAGAAACCCCACCGCAGTAGCCACAGGCCTTCATATCGAATTCGTCTCACAATACGCTTCTTGATTCAACTCCATTCTGTCGATTAAACTTCATGTAGATGCGACCTTCACGCAACATCTTGCTCTACAGCATGGCCGTGTGCTGCACACTGCTGTTTGCGATTATGCTCTTCAGTCACAAGAAGGCGGATGTCGACCTCTGGGGCAATCTGGGCTTCGTGAAGGCACCGCCCTGGTCTGAGTCATTTCACAGGACAAACACCTTCTCGTTCACGGAGCCTGATCATGAGTGGACAAACCACGAATGGCTTGCTGAGTATATCCTGAACCTGGCCCATAGAACCGGAGGAAACAGGCTGCTCCTCACAGTCAAGACGCTCATGGGTCTCGTGCTTGCCGGCATGCTGTTCTTTTGTCTCCGCAGAGACTGCAAATCCAGGCCTTTTCAGTTCCTGTTTCTTCTCCTGGTGCTCTCCACTATAGGATACGGCTTTTCAACACGACCCCATCTGTTCACATACATCATGCTTGCGTCCCTCCTGCTCGGGTTGCGCTTCCGGCCCCGCCTGCTGCTCTGGGCGGCGCTGCCGGCGGGAATCCTGTGGGCCAACCTCCACGGGGCGTTCTTTATCGGCATTGTTGTGGTAACCGCCTACCTCGCAGGCCTTCTCGCTTCTGACCCTAAGGAGTCGAAAAACCAAGTCATAGAGCTTGGCGCGGCCATAGCATTGTTCATTCTTGCTTCCCTCGCAAACCCTTACGGCGCGGGAATATGGAGCTTTATCTCTGAATCCGCAGCAAAAAGCAGGACCTATCTCAGCGAATGGGCCCCCTTTCATCCGGTCAGGGACATTGCAGACCACACGGATTTCGCGGCCCTGGTAATTCTCTGCGCGTTCGCGATGACAGGAAGAAAGCGGCCCGCGCTTCCCTGGCTTGCAGTCGGAACCCTTGCATTCCTGGCTGCGGTATTTATGAGGCGCAATATACCTCTATTCGCAATCGTGTCAGTCTTCACGTTCGCTCCGCTCGCCGACCAGCGCTTCGGGAAGCACCTGGACCGGTTCCTCGAAAAGCGATCCTACTGGCTGAAGGCCGCCGCGCTCTCGGCCATGGTTGCGGCTTGCGCTCTCGGCCTTTGGCGGACCCACAGGGAGAACCCTTTTGAAATCGAGGTAGATACGTCACGCTTTCCTGTTGGATGTATGGAGTTCATTAAAGACAACCGGCTTAATGGAAACCTGCTGGCTTTTTTCGACTGGGCGGAATACTGCATATGGGAACTTTACCCGGAAACAAGAGTCTTTCTTGACGGGCGCTACAAGTCAGCCTACAGCTCCGAAGTTATAGACACGTTCTTTGACTTTGTCTATGCAGGTCCGGAGTGGGACAGAGCACTAACAGATCACCCTACGACAATGGTCTTGGTGCATAAGGGCAATCCTGTGTATACCAGAATGCTTGAGAGGGAAGGATGGGTCCTCGCGTGCACTGATTCCATTTCCGGCCTCTTCCTCAAAGAAGACAACTTCGAATCGTATATAAGGGGCCTCGCCCCACTCCCAATAGAAAAAGAACCAGAGGAGATCGTACTCTTCAAATGAGCTTCGTCGATGGAATACGAATGGCGGCGTGTTTCCTGTACGCTCTGACCCCCTACTCCGCGCTCTATCTGTTCAGCAGGCGCAAAGAGAAGGCACTTGATTTCGAGGACATTCTCCTGGCATGCATCTGGGGAATCGCAGGCTTCATTCTCGTTGCCCTTCCAATTGTATCAGTGAGCTTGAATCTATACTCTATCGTACACGCGGCTGTGTGCGTACCTGCCCTGGTCTGGCTTACCCCAGCGCTACGCCGTCACTTCTGCATTGCCAGCAGGTTCCACTGGGCCGCGGCGGCAATTCTTCTGCTAGCATTCCTGGTTCGCCTTGCCCCATTCCTTCCTCACGACAACTGGTTCGGCGGGGGCGACATGCGCTTCCACAATATTCTTGCCGAATCCATAATCGTTGGAGACGCGCTGCCTCGCACTTGGGAGCCCTTTGCCGAAATAGCGGTCAACTATCCCCTCGGAGGACACCTACTTGCTGCGTTTGTCTCCGTTCACTCACTTTTGCCCGTGCACACGGTACTCAATGCATTGCTCTGCCTATGTGGGGGGCTGTCCTCGGCTCTGATCTATTTCCTGGCCCTGCGGCTCTTTGAAAACAAATCTGCCGCAACCGCCAGCGCCCTGTCATACGGCTTCATTGCCCTTGTAGGCAGCCTCGATTACATCCGCTGGGGCGGCCTGCCCAATGCACTGGCGATGCTGTTGCTGCTGCTCTTCGTAACGGAAGTCCTTAAGGCCTGCGAGCTGGAGGAGGCCGACGTCCTGCGCAGCATGGCCCCTGCCCTGGTCGCTGCGGCGATAGTTCTGACTCATCATTACAGCGCGCTGGCAATGTTCCTGCTCGTCGGATCTATAATTATTCTTACACCCCTCCGAGCTGTCGCCAAGAGCGGCCTGATGAACTCCCTCGCGGGCCTGCTCCTGGCACTCCTCATACTTCGCTCGGGCGGGCCTCTTCCGGGCTCAGACGTAGGCAAGACATCTGTCTTCATGTTCTACGAGCACCCGATCACTCTTCGCGAGGTGTTGGTGAGCATGAACCTTCCTTTCGCCGTGGTGTCCATAGCAGGCGTCTGTGCTATCCTGAGAAACGGCATTCCCCGTAAACTCAGCCTGCTTACAGCGTGGACAACCGGCTACTTTGCCGCCTTCGTATTTCTTGAATACATATACAGACTCGCTGTTTTCATCATTAGCGATGGGCAGCATTTCTTCACCGCCCTCACCCCCAGCCGCCTCATCGCCGACCTCGCCTATCCGCTTAGCCTGTCCGTTGGAGCGCTGACTGTTTACAACCCTGTGGCACGTTACAGGACATACTTCGCAGCGGTGCTCTGCTCATTAGGCCTCACATCCTGCTTACTGTTCTTCCTTTCATTACAGGGGCCCGGCGGCATTCCAGGCTCATCAGCAGCAATTGAGTGGATAAGCGCAAACGTTCCCGAGGACGCCATAGTGGTCGGAAGCCTTCCTCATCTGGAATACAGAAGCTGGCGCAGGACTTCCTCGCCGCCTATTCCGGCGTCCGAGGCGAGAAACCACCCGGAGCTGCTTCGACAGCGCTCCATGACATCTGTGGCACAATGGCATGCTTACGCCGAATCACGGGGCCTTGAATGCTATTATGTTCTGTCTGCCGATGCACATTCAGTTCCTCCCGGACTTACGGCACTGCATTCTTCAGGAGGGATCAGCGTCTGCATTGTGGGGGCAGCACCATGAACGAGAAGGTCTACACATCACTTACAAGAATTGTTCTGGCGGTAGCGTTAGCAATTGCTGTCGCGGGAAGTCTCGCTTTCGTGCTGCTGGAGAAGGCGATACAGAATATGCCTTTCTCGGACTTCTAAGTTTTCGCCGCATGCTCCGTGGAGTGAGTAAGGGCCTGCTCAAGCAATCGCTCCACAGGCGGAACAATCTCCGCTTCAATATATATCTGGTAGGCGAACATCCGCTTCCAGACAAAAATGAGCGCGCGGTTTACGTGCAGCATGAAACGTCCCAATGCCCCCCTGAAAGCCAGCGGGAATGGAGCGGGCACTCCTCGTACATGCCTGATAATGTACCCCTCCTGAACAAGCATCCTCTTAATAGAAGAGAACGTAAAAAGCCTCGAATGTGTTCTGTCGAGAATGCCTCTCTTGCCATAATTAAAATGGCCCGCCAATAACGCCAATCTGGTCACAAGAAACGCGATGTTGGGGACAGAGATGACGACCTTTACGCCGGGCCTGTAAAACCTTTTTCTCACTTCACTGAGCAGCGCCTCGGGCTCCGCAAAATGTTCCAGGCAATCGAGAAGAAGGATCACGTCGAACTCCCCAATGCCCTTCGGAATGTCACCCCTTCCCACGTCACAGCATAGAAACTCATCATAAAAATGCTCTTTAAATTCAGCCATGTCGATCCCGGTTACATGGCACTTCCTGGACCTGAGAACCTGTGCCACGTAGCCGATGCCTCCGGCGACATCAAGGACCCTGCTGCCCTCCGCGACAGCCCCGACCGCGAGGCTGTGTGATGAATCGAACCCGCCTTTGAGCTGATACACTGGATCATCGCGCTCGACATCATATTGGGGCTGATAAAGAATATTAGTTCGATGAAAAGCGTAGCTCAGCGTCGCCCTGAAAACGTCCCAGGCATACTTGATCCCGTTTACATAACAGATCTCATCACCATAATACGTGGGGATCGGCACTTCTTTTATCTTCATCTCGCCGGCAAGAAGCTGAATAATGATCTCGGTGTCAAAATGGAAATCATTCGAGTTTCTGTGAAAAGGAATCCTGCTGAGCGCCTTCGTCGAATACGCGCGGTATCCGGAGTGAAACTCGCTCAAGCTGGTTCCCAGCACTCCATTCTGGAACCTCGTCAGCGCCTTGTTGCCAAGATATTTATAGAGCGGCATTCCTCCTCGCCTGGCGGCTCCAGGCTCAATCATGCGCGATCCGAAACAGGCATCTGATTCACCGGAAAGAACCGGCGCTACAACCTCCGGCATTCGCTCGGGGGCGTATTGCCCATCGCCATGAAGAAGGACAACCGCATCGTAACCTTTATCAACAGCATATTGGTAACCCAGCTTCTGATTTCCGCCATAGCCCTGATTAACTGGATTAAACAATACTTTTACGGAAAGTCCTTCAAGCTCCTCCGCATGGCGCCTGGCCTCAGTGACCGTGTCGTCAGATGATGCGTCGTCTATAACAAGAATGTCTGTCCGCCGCGGCAGAAGGCTGCGCGGAATCCGCGACAAGACTGCTGCAATAGTCTTTTCAGCGTTATACGCGACAACAAAGACCAACAGCTTTTTGTCATCGTTCATCGTGACACCTGACTCTTCGTTACGGCCATCCAACATCCTAACTTTATCCGGCACATTGCTCCTTTACAAGAACAACAGCTTTTTAGGAGAATCAGACGACATGTCATCCCGAAGTGCTGAACATATCGAATCCGTGCGGCTGGTCGCTGCGATCTCCCTTCTTTACACTGCCGTTCTCGGAATCGCATGCTATCTTAAGTTCGCAACGTTCCAGTACACCGATTTCGACCTCGCTATCCACTCCCAGAGCCTCCACAACATGCTCCGGGGATCCATAGACTGTTCTATCCTTGGCACGCCATATCCCGGAAACCACATGGTGCTGATACTTATACTGTTCGCTCCTCTATACGCAATGTTCTCTTCGCCACTGACACTCCTGCTTGTGCAAACGCTCATTCTTTCCGCTGGTGCCGCGGCCCTGTTCCTCTATGCACGCGCCCACCTTCCCCGGCCGTGCCCGGCGATACTCGCGACCATCTACCTTCTTTATCCGCCGCTCATCTATATGAACCTGTATGAGTTTCACCCCGTCGCCCTCGCAACAACCTTTCTTCTGTTCGCGCTGCTCGCCTACGACAGGAAGATGCCGCGCTCCTACGCCCTGGCTCTTGTGCTCGCAATGGCATGCCAGGAAAACATATCGCTCATAGTCGTCATGATGGGAATACGAGCGCTGCTCGATCGACGCAGCGCGCCCTGGTCACTCCTGCCCGTCATCAGTGGCTGCGCATGGTTCGCAGCATGCATATTCTGGATCATGCCGGCACTTAACCCCGGCACGGTAGGGTTCAGCTCTATCTACTCGGAACTCGCCGATCCGCCCCCGGAGTCTTTCTCCCAAGTGGTACTGGCTATCGTGCGGCACCCGATCTCTTCCGCCGGGTACGCCCTGCGCCCGGAAAAGCTGCTATACCTCGGATCGCTTACGTTGCCGCTGGGCCTAACATCGCTTCTGTCTCCAGCGTCGCTGCTGCCAACACTCCCGATACTGGCCCAGCGCCTCCTCTCGAATCGCGGCAGCGAATGTACAATCCTGTACCACTATCAGGCGGAGCTCATACCTTTCATCTTCGTTGCCGCGGTCCACGGCATCGCCAAGCTGGGGCGAATCAGGAGACTGGACCTGCAGAGGACAGCTCTAGCCATCATTGCAGCAATTACAGTGCTGGCAATAAATGTCACTGATGTGCCAACTGCGTTTGCGCGCATAGCCGAAGAAGCCGAGAAGCACAAGCAGCTTACCTCACAGCGAACGCAACTGTTGACGCGCGTCGGCCCGGACGCTTCCGTGGTCGCAACATTCCGCTACCTCCCCCACCTGTCAGGGCGATCCCGACTCCATTCACTGCATCATATCTATACAGGATATTACACCCTTTCCGATGTCCCCTACCCCGTTCCGCGCGATATCGATGTAATCCTGATCGACAGTGACGATCCGCTCACCTTTGGAATTAACGGGTTCTTCACGAAAGGCGGCCACACCAATATCCAGAACCTGCTGTACATAAACCAAATGGTGCCCGTCACGAGGGGCGGACCGATCCATGCCTTTGTTCGCAAAGGACTCCTGAAAGACGCTGCCCATCATGGCGGCGGACAGGACCGGAGGCCGGGAGAATGAGGGAGAACCGGCGGAAACTTGCGGCAGCGATTCTATGCCTGACCTCGATGGGAATCATTGGGGGATGTGCCGGCCCTCCAGGGCAGAAGGATTACAGGGGATTCACTCGAAGAGCGGGCAATGTGATGCTGATGGAGAATCATTGCCACTCACTGGTAGCCTGGCACATGCTCGAAGCAAAACACGCTACACTTGTTCACATTGACGCGCACGATGACTGCCGCCCGCTCTCTGAGGAGAAGCTGCACAGAATCCG
>JBFIFS010000017.1:0-30664 GCA_041602695.1 Kiritimatiellia bacterium | reverse complement strand
CGGGTCATATGAAAGAGTTGGCATTGGACTCCAACCTGCGGAAACGGCTGGGGACGGAGGGCCGCAAGACTGCCCTGGGCAGATATGTTTGGGATACAGCTGTGTTCAGGGAAAAATATCTGGTGTGAGCGGCAAGCGGTAGTTATTCTTCCGTATTCTGTTCAGTTGGAGGTGGGATGACAGAATCCGTCACTATTTCACTCATAATTCCGGCATATAATGAAGAAGACTGTATCGAAGCTACGGTCCGGGAGTCCTATGGCGTCCTGAAGGACATGGGGAAAAGCTTTGAGCTCATAGTAGTAAACGACGGTTCGACGGACAGGACCCCTCAGCTTCTGGACACCCTGAAGGCAGAAGTCAATGAGCTCAGGATTCTTGACCTCGTTCCGCAGTCCGGGCAGAGCGCAGGATTTGGCGCGGGATTCGCGAAGGCGCGCGGGAATGTGATCGTACTGATGGATGCCGACGGGCAGAACGATCCGGCGGATATCCCGAAGCTGGTCGGCAAGCTGGACAAGTGCGATATCTGTTGCGGATGGCGGAAGGATCGGCAGGACAAGTGGAGCCGTAATTTCGGAAGCAAGATGGCAAACGCGGTAAGGAGCGGCCTTTTGCGGGATGGCATTATTGATACCGGTTGTTCCCTGAAAGCGTTTAAGGCAGAGTTTGTTCAGGGCCTGCCGATGTCCCTTAAAGGTATGCACAGATTTCTTCCCGCCCTGGCGCAGATGCGCGGGGCCAAAGTTGATCAGGTTCCCGTTAATCACCGGGAACGCCAGGGGGGCACGAGCAAGTACACCAACTTCGGCAGGCTGATGGTGACGGTGAGCGACCTCTTCGCCGTTCGCTGGATGCAGAAGCGGCATAAGAACTTCGAAGTAAAGGAGCGGAATTAGCAGTGAGCGAGGAATTCTTAAAAGCATTCAAAGAGCCATGGATAATAGTCGGCCTTGTCGCCCAGCTGATGTTCTCCGGCAGGTTTCTTGTGCAGTGGATTGTTTCTGAGAAGAAGGGCAAGAGCACGGTTCCGCTGGCATTCTGGTACCTTTCCATCGCGGGGGGAGTAATGCTCCTTATATATGCTGTACAGCGCGCCGAACCAATTTTTGTGATAGGGCAGTCTGCCGGCCTCATAGTTTATACGCGTAACCTGATGCTCATCTATAAGGAGAGACGAAGCGAGGGGCAGTCCGAAGAGTGAAATGGCAGTCCGTCATATACATTTTCCTCTTTGTGCTGGTCTTCTGGGGGGTGGAGCACAGCAGGCGTCATCTCTGGGAGCCTGACGAGGCGCGTTACGCATACGTAGCAAAAGAGATGATGCAGGACGGGCATTGGGCCGTTCCGCACAGGCACGGGTCCTTCTACGCGCACAAGCCGCCGCTGTATTTCTGGCTGATAAGGTTGGCCGTGACGATCACAGGCAGGGGGGTCGATGGCGTTACGGCCCGGCTTCCGAGCCTTTTGGCTTCGTTTGTTTCGCTGATCGTTACCGGTTTGTTCGCCGTTAAGCTTTTCGGCAGGAGAGCCCTGCTGCCTTCGGTACTGGTTCTTTCGACCTGCTTCCTTGTCTGGCATGAGGGCGGCATGGGGCGTATGGATTCGGTGCTGCTGGCCCTCGAGCTCTGTTCCGTATACTTCATGCTTAAAGCCGACGAGAAGAAGTGTGACGCATGGCGTGCGATCGGCTACGTGTTCATGGGGCTCGGCGTTCTGGCCAAGGGGCCTGTTGGTCTGATTGTTCCGCTGCTTGTCTATCTCGCGCTTCGGAAGGCAAAGGGAGAGCGCCTGCTTGCCTGGCATCTGGCATGGGGACTGCCTGTTGCGCTGCTGTTTCCCCTTTTGTGGTTTGGCGCCGCGTGGGCGGAAGGCGCACCGAAGGAGTATTTCCAGGAGCTGATATTCAAGCAGAACTTCGGTCGCCTTTCGGGAAAGGTCAGCTTCGGGAAGCCGCGGCCTTTCTACTTCTACCTGATCCATGTGCCTGCGGAGTTTCTGCCCTGGACAGTGATGCTTCCGGCTGCCATTGCCGCGTTATGGAAGGCGGGAAAGAAACAGGAGCTGAGGATGCTGGCAGGCTGGGCCCTCGCGGTAATCCTCTTCTTCACCCTCTCTTCCGGTAAGAGAAATCTTTATGTCCTCATGGCTTACCCCGCGATGGCCCTTATTATTGCGGGCGCGTGCGCTGAGTTCAGGGTCCTTTCCAGGAAGTGGAGCCTGTTGACTGTTGCGGCGGCAGCTTCGTTTCAGTTCTTGCTGGGATTGACAGGAATACTGACGGGACTGTACCTGGGTTACTGTCCACACGCCTCCGAAACAGCACCCCAGATGCCCGTGGCACCATCACTCTTCTATGCTCCATCCGCGCTGCTCCTTGCCGGAGCCGCCGCAGTCGTTCTTGTATACAGAAGGTGGGGACTCGGCCATAGGCTGGTTTTGACGTACGCAGCGGGTTTTGCCGCCTGCTGGTTCGCGGTTTCGAACCTCATCTTTCCTGCCCTGAATGAACACAAGACTCCCGTTGAAATCATCAGCGCGGTCAGGCCTTATGCTGAGGCGGGGGACACGATGATAATTTACGGAACGACTTCCGAAATAGTGCCCCTCTACTGCGGCATGCGTTCGACTAACGCGGTAGACCCTGAGCAGTTGAAGGCCAGGATGAGGGATGAGGAAGCGGGTGTCATTGTCCTGCGCAAGGAAGCCTGGCTTAAGGTGAAGCACGTGATTCGCGGTGGAAAAGTGCTCGGCGAGTGCACGGTCGGCCACAAGACTATGGTCCTTTATGGTTTTGGGAGGCGTTAGGATGCCGATGATGCCCCTTTCAATCGTCATACCAACCTGGCAGAACCTGGAATACCTGGACCTCGCTTACAGGGGAATCCAGAGAAACAGCGCGTGTGAGCATGAAGTTCTGGTGTTCTTTAATGAGATCGATGATGAATGCCGGCGATGGGCCGAGGCAAAGGGGATAAAGTTCGACGGCTCGGACGAAAACCTGGGTGTTTGCGGCGCTGTTAACAGGGGGGTCGAGCTTTCGTCGAATGATTTCATCTGCTTTATGAACGACGACATGTATCCTCTGCCCGGCTGGGACACGGCCCTCGCCGAGGTTGCGGATGCCGCGGACAAAATCTGGCTGTCTGGGACGGCAGTGGAAGCAGGGAAGGCGGCGGAATGCTACATTGGCGGACAGGACTATGGCAGCAGCCCTTCTGATTTCAGGGAAGAAGAACTGCTGGCAGACTGCTTGTCTCTCCAAAGGCCCTTCAACGTAGTAAGCACATGGACTCCGATCGTTCTGAAGAGGCGGGACTGGGATGCTGTCGGCGGCTTTGACGAAACCTACTTTCCGGGTAATGGGAGTGACCCGGATCTGGCAATGAAGATGTACGATTACGGTTGCCGGCATTTCATAGGTGTAGGGAGCAGTCTCGTATATCATTTCTCCCGGCGGAGCATAAGCCGCTTTGACGGTGCAGATGTGATCGACCCCAAGAAGTATTTCAGGAAGAAATGGGGCATGCCCTGGAAGAAGTTTTTGAACAAGGTCATATACAGGGGCGAACGGCTTACGCCAGAGCTCCAGGCGAGGATTTGTGCTAAATAAGACCTTGAGGCCCAAGACCTTGACCGATACACTCAAACCAAGGACGACATGGGCTGTTACTGGCCTGAACCAGGAGATACCAGGAGAAAAGATTCATGGCTGAAGCCGCGTTCAACTGCCTCGTAGCATCGGCGTTTGCAATGGCATTCACCCTGCCGGTCGGGCGACTGCTGCTCGCAGCGGCGTTTGTGCTTCTATGCGTATCCAGCTACCGTCGCCAGAGGGCGCCTGAGCTTACAGGTGTGATGTGGCTGTCCATCGCCTTCTTTCTCGTGTCTGTCATCTCGACTATGCAGGGCGTAGATCCTGGCGGCACATGGAGTAAACTCAGGAAGCTGCTGTGGTACATCATCGGAATCTATACTTACGCCAGTGTTATCAATTCCTCCTGGCGCCTGGGGCTGGTTCTTAACTCTTTTTCTGCTGGTGCCGGCGTTCTGGCTGTCTGGACTCTGATTACGAAGCCTATTGCGGCGCTAAATGCTTCGAGGGAGGGGGGTGCTTTCTTCGATACGCTGAGGGATTCTGCATCCATGACGGACGCCCAGCGCCTTGTGGTCGGAATACTGGTGACTTTGGCCGCTGTAGTCATCTGCAGGAAGCTGGGGAGGAGATGCCTGGTCTGGGTTGCCGTACTGGTGCTGCAGGCTTTGGCGCTATTGATCACTTTCAAGCGCGGATCATGGATATGCCTGGTCCTGGTCATAGGCGTGCTTCTGGCGATAAAGGCGAACTGGCGCTACCTGGCTGGGCTTGCTGCGGCAGTTCTCCTGCTTGCGCTGCTTCCGCCTGTCAGAGGCCGGCTCGCGGATCTCCGGAGCGAGTTTAATTCGGACCGGGGCGGGCGCCTGACTATGTGGTTTGAAATCGCGCCGGTGCTTAGCAGGCAGAATCCGTGGTTTGGTGTTGGATGGCGCGCGGTGACTGAGGAAATGATGGTTGCGATAGCTCCGCACGTCGAGAGGAACCGCAACCACCTGCATTCGAATATCGCGGAAATAATAGTAGAAACGGGCTGGATCGGATTTGCCGTCTATGCGGCATGGATGGTCAAGGCCCTGTGGGACTCCGCCTCCTTCTACATGGGGGTTCGCAGGAAATCGGAGGAAGAGGCCTTCGCCTCGCTGGCTATCCTGGCTGCGCTCTGCGCCCTTCTTATAAATGGCCTTATCGAATTCAATTTCGCTGACGGCGAACTGGTTTTAGTATACAGTATGTTGATGGGGTGCGCCGTGGCGGGCGTTGAAAGATTGGAATTCCGTCCTCTGGGTGTGAGGCTGCAGGTTCACTAGGATATGGCTAGTCGAATAATTCTTTGTGTCGACGATGAACCGACAGTCTTGTCGGTCACGATGAACGTGCTGCGCGACATCTTTCCCAAAGAGGAAATCATGGGCGTCAATGTTCCTGGAGATGCCGCTGATATAATGCGCACGCACGAGATCGCGGTTCTTCTGACCGACCTTTCGATGCCAAACATTGACGGTGCGGAAATCATCAGGCAGGCCTACGAAATAAATCCTAAGACGGTAGGCATACTCGTGACGGGCCGGGCCTCCACAGATGGCCTGATCAGGGCCCTGAATGAAGGGCGGCTTTGGAAATGCCTGGAGAAACCCTGGCGGCCTGAGCAAATCCAGGAAGTGGTCGAAGGCGCGCTCTCGCTTTACGAATCGAGGGTAGCACCGAGTGACGGCGGCGCTGGCGGCGGGCAGGCACGGGCCACGGCGCAGAAGCAGCCAAAGAAGATCTCAATTAAGGGAAAGGCCAAAGCCATCAGGAAAGCGCCCAGGCCGCAATACCGCCTCAAGGGACAGAATAAGGGCAGGAAGCTCCGGATTATGGATAAGCGTTACAGGGACATGGAGCTGATCAAGGAAGGAGGCAGCGGGGCGATCTATAAAGCCTACGACACGCTGCTTGATATACCCGTGGCCATAAAGATCATCTCGGAACAGATTTCGTCAAACGCGGCCGCAATGAAGGAGCTGGTGGGCGAGGCGCGTATTGCAATGGGCCTTTCGCACAAGCATATTGTGCGCCTGCATAATATCGAGCAGGGAAACAATTTTTACTACCTTGTCATGGAATACCTGCATGGTGAGACGCTTCGCGAGCTGATGGCGCATTATGACTCTGCCATGCCTCCGGAAACATGCCTGCAAATAATGTCGGTTATGGAAGACGCTCTCAGCTACGCGCACAGGCGCGGCATCTTTCACAGGGACATAAAGCCTGACAACATAATGGTCGATGATGACGGGGTCCTGAAGATAATTGACTTTGGGCTGGCGTGCCTTGGCGAGACGTTCCGGCGCGGCGGGCAGATTGCCGGAACGCCTTACTACATGAGCCCAGAAGAGATGGCATGCGAGGTGCCGGATGAAAGGACAGACGTGTTTTCTGTGGCCGTAATGATGCATGAGTTCCTTGAAGGCTCATTGCCGCCACACGGCGGGGAATATGAGCTGGAGGATCCTATGGACTATGTTCCTGTAGCGACCCCGCTTCTGCCTGAAGGTATGCAGGCGGTGCTTCAGAAAGGTTTCGCCCGTGAACGTTCTGAACGCTGGCCGAACATGCACGAGTTCGCTGGTGCGTTCCGCAGGGCCATGGCCGAAGACTACTCGGTAGTGTGAGTCCCAGAGGTCAGGTTACTATTGCGATGCCGGCGCTCGTGCCGATTCGGTTCGCTCCAGCAGCTATCATGGCTTGAGCGTCTTCCAGTGAGCGGATTCCGCCGCTGGCTTTGACTCCCACGTCTGGACCCACGATCCTGCGCATGAGTGTGACGTCTTCCACTGTTGCGCCACCGCCTGCCAGGCCCGTGGATGTTTTTACGAAAGCGGCCCCGGCATTCACGGACACCCTGCAGGCCTCTACCTTCTCTTTCTCTGTGAGGAGACAGGTTTCTATTATGACTTTCACGGGGACACCGGACGCTGCACTGACAACACCGCGGATGTCCGCCTCAGCGAGGTCGAGCTCGCCGGCTTTGAGAAGCGAGACGTTGATTACCATATCCAGCTCCTGGGCGCCGATACCTACCGCCTCTTCCGCCTCCCGCTGCTTGGTATGGGAAGTGTTCATGCCCATTGGGAACCCTATAACAGTTGCTGCTGCGACCCGGGAGCCGGAGAGGTGTCTGAGCGCCGCGTCCAGCCAGCAGGGGTGAATGCACACGGCAGCGAAGCCGTAGTGTACGGCCTCTTCGCACAGGACGTCTATGTCCGAGCGTGCAGAGTCGGACTTCAGCAGGGTATGGTCTATCAGGGGAGCTATTTTCTCACCCTCCTCGGTGATGGGAAGCGCTTTAGAGGCCATTGTGTCTCCTTTCTGGAACATTGTGGCGAGGGTGGAGTAAAGTGCAAGTGGTAAGTGCGCTGTTCTTGCATCTGTGGGCCGCTGCACATAAAATAGCGCAAATGTATGCGCGCGAGTATCATGATTTCCCCGCGGGATCGGGGCTTGGGAAAGGCTGCAAGACGCTCCTGATAGTGACTCTTGCCGCGTTTGTAATTCAGATATTCGGTGATCTTTTTTCCGGAGGCGGATTCACGAGGCTTTTCGGTTTGAGCCTGGACGGAATGCAGCGCCTTTACGCCTGGCAGCTCTGTACTTACATGTTCCTTCACTCCAGGTTCTTTATCTTTCACGTGATTTTCAACATGATTGGCCTATACGTCTTCGGCCGTGACGTGGAGGAGATGATAGGCACAGGCCGCTTTGTGATGCTCTATCTCCTGTGCGGCTTCCTCGGCGGCCTGTTTTGGCTGATAGCCGCTCCATCAAATGCGACCTGTATCGGGGCTTCCGGAGCCGTCTTCGGGCTGCTAGGAACGTATGCCGCGTTCTTTCCAGACAGGCGTATCACCCTGCTTTTGTTTTTTGTCCTGCCCGTTACATTGACGGCGAGGACGCTTGCCATTGGATTCGGAATCGTCAGCCTGCTTTCTGTAATGAGTGGAAGCAGCGGCGGGGTAGCACATATGGCTCATCTGGCTGGTGGAGTCGCGGGCTATATCTACGGCTGGCGTACGAAAAAGACCAAAGGATTCCTTTTCGGCACAGAATGGTCCAGGTGGAATCCTTTCCGGCATGATTGGATGGGCGGTGTTCGCGCAGGGATGAGGCGCAGGAATGTCAGGCTGATGGATCCGGATCCTGGATACCGGCCCGAGCGCGGAGAGGTCGATGAGATCCTGGAGAAAGTGAACACGAGGGGAATGGCCTCTTTGACAAGATGGGAGAGGCAGGTCTTGGACAGAGCGAGTAAGAACGGGGTTAAGTGAGGAGGCGGTATGGAGCTTAGGAAGATTGAATACAATGGTCGAAAAGCATGGGAAATGGACAATGATGTCCTGAAGCTGGTCATGCTTCAGGGCGGCGGACACATTGCAAGCCTAACGCATGCTGTGAATCCCAGAATGAATCCGCTATGGAAGCCTGTCTGGAAGACTCAGGACCCCTGGCAATACAGGAAATCGATGGAAAAGACTTACCAGTCACGGCTTCTTTCTTCTATTTGCGGGCACAATCTATGCCTCGGATGGTTCGGCGGCCCGTCGGAAGATGAGGAAAAGCTGGGCCTGCAGTGTCATGGTGAGGCATCTGTTGCGCGGTGGAAGCTGATCAAGAAGCAGGCCGCAAAGGGCGCATTGTCGCTTACCTGCGGCTGTGATCTGCCTGTTGCTCAGATGTCCTTCAGTCGCACGCTTTCCACCGACCAATACTCGAACATGATCCACGTCAGGGAGGAAATACGCAGCACTGCGAAAAGAGACCTCCCTTTCACAATGAGCCAGCATGTCACTTTCAGTCCGCCTTTCCTCAAGAAGGGGGTTACCGTCTTCGATATGCCGGCAACAAAATGCCACACATATCCGGAGCCTTTTGAGCCTGCGGCCCGGCTTAAAACCAACAAGGCTTTTAAATGGCCGGAAGGGCCGGGGGTCAAAGGGGAGAAGGTGGACATGAGGATGATCGCAAAGAAATACCGCGTTTCCTCCGACTTCAGCACACAGCTGATGGATCCGAAGCGGAAGGAAGGCTGGTTTTCGGCTGTAAATCCCGATGAAGGCCTTCTCGTCGCGTACGTTTGGGACAGGAAAGACTACCCATGGATAGGCAATTGGGAGGAAAACTACGGACGCAAGGCCAATCCGTGGGCCGGGAAGTCCCTGACTCGCGGGCTTGAGTTCGCGAATACGCCTTTTCCTATGGCTTTGAGGAAGCAGGTGGACATGAATAGATTTCACGGCCTGCCTACCTACCGCTGGCTGCCTGCCAGAGGGAAGATAGTCACTGAATACGAGATCGTCATGGCGCCCGTCGTGGGCAAAGTAAAGGGCGTCGCTGACATCAGGCGTGATGGGCTCGGGCTGGACATCGCGCTTGTGACCTGAGCATCCGGATGTATGCAGAGTTGGCCGGGCGCGGGTTGCGCTTGACACTCGGCGCCTGCGGCAGGAACATCGGCACGTGCGCATAATAGACACAGACTATCTGGTCGTAGGCAGCGGCATCGCGGGACTTATGTCCGCAATACACCTCGCGCCGCATGGCGATGTTCTGATACTGACCAAGAAAGAGCGTGCTGCCAGTAATACCAACCATGCTCAGGGCGGTATCGCCTGCGTGGTAGATCCTTCGGACAGCTTTGAGGAGCATGTAAACGATACGCTCATAGCAGGTGCGGGTCTCTGCAACGAGGAGGTCGTCAGGCGTATCGTCGAGGATGGTCCGGAGCGGATCAGGGAGCTGGAGGCCTTTGGCCTGAATTTTGCCCCGGGGAACAAAGAGGAGGGTGGCGGTTATGATTTGGGGCGTGAAGGCGGGCACTCAAAGCGCCGCGTATTGCATTGCGGTGACATTACTGGACGCAGGATAGAAGAGGTCCTTCTTGAAAGGGCGCTCTCGGGAGACTCTGTTTCTATTCTTGAACAAAGCATGGTTATCGACATGCTCACTACCCAGCGACTTGGAGTGGAGGGGGACAACCGGGTTGTAGGGGTGTATGTTCTTGATCGTATCTCTGGCGAGATCTTTGCCGTCCGCGCGCCTTATGTTGTTATGGCCAGCGGGGGCGGCGGGAAAGTCTATCTCTATACAAGTAATCCTGATATAGCCACGGCGGACGGTGTTGCCGTAGCTTGGCGGGCAGGTGTCCCCGTAAAAAACATGGAGCTTATACAGTTCCATCCAACCTGCCTGTTTCATCCCGAGGCCAAGTCATTTCTCATCAGCGAGGCCGTTCGGGGGGAAGGGGCGAGGCTCGTCGATGCTAACGGTGAACGTTTCATGGAGAAATACGATGAGCGAGGTGAGCTGGCGCCGAGAGACGTCGTGGCGCGGGCGATTGACAGCGAGATGAAGTCGACAGGAGCCCTGTGCGCATACCTTGACATCCGTGACAAGCCGGCCAGGTTTGTGATGGAACGGTTCCCAAACATCTATGCCACCTGCCGGCAGTTTGGGATAGATATGACGAAAGACCTTATACCGGTAGTCCCCGCGGCGCATTATTTCTGCGGCGGGATCGAGGCGGCCATTGACGGCACAACAGAACTTGAGGGTTTTTTCGCCTGCGGGGAGGTAGCGTGCACAGGGCTGCATGGAGCTAACAGGCTGGCCAGCAACTCATTGCTGGAAGCGTTAGTGTGCGCGCACGCCATGGCAGAGAAGCTGGCAGGCCTGCCGCCCCCGGAGACGGTGGACAAACATGAGATTCCTGACTGGGAATGCGGCGGGGCGGTCCCCAGTGACGAAGCCATAGTCGTTGAACACAACTGGAATGAAATGCGCACCTGTATGTGGGACTACGTGGGCATTGTAAGGACCGACAAGAGGCTTGAGCGTGCGCAGAGAAGGATTAATACGCTCAGGGAAGAGATAAGGCAATATTACTGGGATTACCTTGTAACAGCCGACATTCTTGAGCTTAGAAATATTGCACTGGTGGGCGAGCTTGTCACAAGGTCGGCCCAGATTCGAAAAGAGAGCCGGGGGCTGCATTATACTCTGGATTATCCTGACCGAAAGGATGAGGCGCTGGATACAAGGCTGGTAGGTGGCGTAAACTCGTAAGATTGGGGGAGCATCGAAATGGGAATGAACGTTGTCGAGAAGATACTGAGCGGGCACCTCGCTGAAGGCGAGCTGGTCCCGGGTGCTGAAATAGCCATAAATATTGACCATGCGATTACCCAGGATGCCACTGGGACAATGGTCTACCTGCAGTTTGAGTCGATGGGCCTCGACAGAATAAAGAGCGAGCTGGCCGTGAGCTATGTTGATCACAACACGGTACAGGTAGGTCCTGAGAACGCGGACGACCATGATTACCTGCAGACAGCCGCGGCGAAATACGGTGCGATATACTCAAAACCCGGTAACGGAATATGCCACCAGCTGCATCTGGAGCGATTCGGGGTGCCTGGCAAAACGATGCTCGGCTCGGACTCACACACGCCCACCGGCGGCGGACTCGGAATGATTGCCATAGGCGCGGGCGGCATCGACGTAGCGGTGGCCATGGGTGGCGGGCCTTTCTACATGAAATCACCCAAGGTGATAAGGATCAACCTGAAGGGAAAGCTCAGGCCTTGGGTCTCGGCAAAGGACGTCATTCTTCGGGTGCTGCAGGAATTTACTACCAAAGGCAACGTCGGCTGCGTCTTCGAGTACGCAGGGCCGGCCCTCAAGGGTCTTTCCGTTCCGGAACGCGCGACAATAACAAACATGGGTGCTGAATGCGGAGTGACCACCTCGGTGTTCCCCAGTGATGATGTCACGAGGGACTTCCTCGAAGCGCAGGGCCGTGGCGAGTGCTGGACGGAGATAAAGGCCGACCCCGACGCGGAGTACGATAAGACTATTGAACTCGACCTCTCGTCACTGGAACCTCTTGCCTCAGCCCCGCACTCGCCGGGCAACATAGTCACCATCAACTCCCTAATGGGGAAGCGGGTTAATCAGGTGATGATTGGGTCCTGTACAAACTCATCTTACCGCGACCTGAAGATGGCGGCAAAGATACTTGAGGGCAAGCGTGTCCATCCTGACGTCGAGCTGGGGATTGCCCCGGGATCGAGGCAGGTAATGCTTATGATGGCAAAAGAGAAACTAATAGAGGTCTTTCTTGCGTCCGGAGCGCGCATGCTTGAGAACGCCTGCGGGTTCTGTATAGGCAATTCGATGTCCCCCCCGTCGGAAAGTGTGTCGCTGCGCACATCAAACAGGAACTTCGAGGGAAGGTCCGGCACGAAGTCGGCACAGGTCTACCTCGTGAGTCCGGAAGTCGCGGCGGTCGCGGCTTTAGAGGGCCGAATTGTGGATCCGCTCACAACAGGCGAGAAGTGTCCGACTGTGCGGCAGCCGAAGGAATTCATAATTGACGACTCGATGTTCCTGCAGCCTGCCGGGGCCAGCGACACGGTTACAGTGAAGCGCGGACCGAGTATCGGGGAAGTGCCGGAGAATGATCCGCTGTCTGCCAGGCTCGACGGTATCGTAACAATCAAGGTCGGTGACAAGATAACAACAGACCACATAATGCCCGCGGGAGTCAGGCTGAAGCACAGGTCTAATGTGCCTGTATATGCGCAGTATGTCTTCGAGCATGTTGACGACACGTTTTACGGGCGCGCAAGTGAGCACCGGGACTCGGGAATGGCGAATGTCATTGTGGCTGGCGAGTCGTACGGGCAGGGATCCAGCCGCGAGCATGCTGCGCTATGCCCGATGTATCTTGGGGTCAAGGCGGTGATCGCCAAGTCTGTGGAGCGGATTCACCTGGCGAACCTGATCAATTTCGGGATCGTGCCGTTTTCATTTGTCAACGCCACGGACTACGATGGCCTTGAGCAGGGCGACCGCTTGGTGGTTGAAGGTCTTGATGATTGCGTGAAAGGCGATGGATCAGCCGTGCTGAAGAACTTGACTAAGGGCGCAGAGATCGCACTTGAAGTCGCCCTGTCGGAGAGGCAGAAAGAGATCCTGCTCGCCGGGGGCCTGTTGCCCTACACGGTCAGCAAGTAGGCCTGTTTGCTCACAGATAGCGCTCCGTGGCGGAAACAGCTGCCACCTCGCCGAAATACATGCGGTGGTAGTCGTTATCGTATTGTCCGGCGATATAATCTGCTATGAAGTTCTCCGGAACAAAGTCGTTGTAGTAGCTCTTCCGGCATTCGAGGACGAGGTCCGCTTCGGTGAAGGAAGGAGCCTCTACAACGGATGACGCCTCTGGTGTCAGCCCGGTTTCGGCAATCTTGTCTGAGTCGCGGCCGGAGTGGCTGCCCAGGTAAGCGAGTTTCTCTTTGAGCTCAGGCGGGAATGCCGAAACCGTGAACGAATCGCTCTTCTCCATAAACTCGAAGGTGTATCGGGTGGGTCGCACTACGACCATAACGAGAGGTTTCTGCCACATTGTCCCCAGGCCGCCCCAGGCAACGGTCATGGTGTTAAAGGAGCCGTCCTTCAGGCTCCCGGCGGTAAGAAGCATCCATCCCTCGCCCAGCACTGTGAAGGGCGACACCTTCAGCTCTTTCGGGTCAACAATCTTTCTGTCACTCATTAAGCGGCTCCTCTTTTTCTCGATACTGCATTCTCGGCGCTGCCCTGTAAAGTGGAACCTTATGCATAGAGTTGCTTTCTGAACAGTTGATGTGCTAGATTTGCCAATCATGACGCGCAGATACAGAACTGTCGTTTCGCTCTGCCTCTTGATGGCGGCCATAGGGAGGCCGTGCGAGGCCGCGCTCAAGACTGTTTCAAGAGACCCTTACGTTGGCGCGATTGTTGTGGATTGCGCGACGGGAAAGGTGATCTTCGAAGACAGGGCGGACGCACCTGCTTATCCGGCAAGCATTCTGAAAATAATGGGGCTTCTCCTCATGGTTGAATACGTGGAGCAGGGGAAGGCCACCCTGGGTGAGAAGATCACCACTACCGCGGAGGCTGCCAGGACCGGCGGGTCACAGGTCTACCTTAAGGAGCACGAGGTGTTCATCCTCGATGATATGCTCTACGCAATGATGATCCAGTCAGCTAACGATGTTGCTGTAGCGCTTGCGGTCCACTACGCGGGAAGCAAAGTGGCTTTTGTGGAGCGCATGAATCGGCGGGCCGCGGAGCTCGGCATGAAGGACACGATATTCCGGTCAGTACACGGGCTGCCTCCCGGGCCAGGACAGAAACCGGACATTACGACAGCGCGCGACATGGCCCGGCTTGGCATGGAGGTGGTTAAGCACCCACTTGCCCTGAAGTATACGTCCGCGACTGAGAAAGGTTTCAGGGACAACAAGTTCAAGATGCGCACGCACAACAACCTGCTTGGGGTAGTTGAGGGATGTGACGGACTGAAGACCGGATATATCCGTGCCGCAGGCTTTTCGATAGTGGCAACGGCGCAGAGGGACGGAAGGCGGATAGTTGCGGCAGTCTTGGGAAGCAAGTCCAAGACTGTCAGGGACAAGAAGGCCAAGGAGTTGATTGCTCAGGGTTTCCTGAACCTTCCTGCGCTGGGGGAAGCCGCCCCGGCTGAAGCAGAGGAGGCGGGTGCGGGGGATGAGCGTCCCGTGTCAGACGATACGCCTGTAAGGCAGGTCAGCCGCGGCACCTGGGTCCGCGGCACCATTATTGCCGCTGCGATAATCGTCCTGTTCGGAGTATCGCGTCGGGCTATGAAGAAGAAGTTCGAGAAATACGAATTCTATTGATGGGCTACCTGCTCATCATGGAGAGATTCGTAACATCGTTCTTCATGAATACATCCAATGCCCGTATTAAGCGGCCGTGGTCTGCTTCGCCTTCGCATACAATTATGGCATCATCTGCGCCCAGCCGCCTGTGCCTGGTGCGCAGATACCAGTCAACATAATCGAGGTCGACCGTCTTTCCGTTTATCAGGTACCGGTCTTTCATGACCGTAAACCTGAGTGTTGAAGGCGGCACCTCTGTTGTGACCTCCTTTTCCGGAGCCGGCCTGCTCACGGGCATGCTCGCCAGGAGATCGTCAGGATCCAGTGTGATTATGAAGAACACCATCAGCAGGAACACCACATCTATCATGGATGTCATTGCTGACTGGGGTTCGGAGTATTGTCGGCATCGTCGTCTAGCTGCTAGCATACGCGCCTCCCTTCTGTTCGGAGTATAGCGGAAACGGCACGTATTGCAAGCTCGCCAGAAATCTGAGAAGACGGAAAAACGGGGCGTTTTAAGCGTTTCTGAAGTCAATCAGCGTCTGTCTGTATGATTCGGGCAGCCCTATGTCGAAACGTTTGCCCTTGACGATGATGCCGGTAAACCCGTCTTCCTGGCGAATCTGGTCGAGGCAGGACGTAAGCTGGAATTCGCCCTTCTCCCGGACGTTGTGGTTGATGTGCTCCTCGAGGTAGTCGAAGACTGAGGGCTTAAGCGCGTAGATCCCAAAAACAGAAAGGAACGTCCCTTCGTCCATGCCGTCAATGTGAAGATGCGTCCCCGCATACTCCTCGTCCGGTTTCTCCGCGAATTCGGTTATGGAAATGAGTGAATCGCGCTCCATCCAGGTGCCGCCCGCGCATCCAAAATTGTGCACTTCTTTTCCTGGCGTCACTTTGAGTCCGACCACGCTTTGGCCCAGACGGTTGTAGACGTCCACTACCTGTTTAGCGCATGAAGCCTCCTCGTCGGAAGAATAGAGGTGATCTCCCAGCAGCAGCAGGAATGGTTCGTTGCCTACCCAGCTCTTAGTGCAGTAGACGGCATGCCCAAAACCTTCCTGAACGTCCTGGGAGACGAGAGTAACCTTGCGGCCCAGCTCAAGAAGATAGTCATTGTATTCCTTCATTTCGCTTGAAAGCTTGTTGTAATGTTCGATCGGAGGCGGCGAGCCGAAGAAATCCTCGAACAGTTCCTTGTCGTCCTTCTGGCAGACAATGCAGACTTCTTCAATTCCCGCGCTCAGGGCCTCCTCGACAATTGCCAGTATTACCGGCTTGATGCACCCTTTGCTGTCGATGATGGGGAAGAGTTCCTTCTTTATGGCCTTTGTGGCCGGGAACTGTCTTGTGCCGAATCCGGCCGCGGGTATCACCGCTTTCCTCACAGCGGCGCCTGAGTGCAGGACAAGGCTCAGGGCCGACATCTCGAGGTCATTCTCGATAATCTCAATTGCTTTCCGCTGGCTCTCGGCGTCCCTGCATACAAACTGGGCAGTTCCGTCTCCCTGCGACCCCACGCCTTTTCCGCCCCAGACCAGCTCCTTGAGCGGCTCATGAGACAGGACTTTGTGCAGTACCGGGGCCGTAAGCTCAGAAGGACAGGCGGGCACGAGGTGTTTATCGAATTCGGCCTGGGCGCTGGTCATCAGCTTGCCCAGTCTTTCGGCGTCGCCGTCTTCGAGCGCTGCAATCGCCTCATGTGTAAGCCCTTTGCTTATGGGCCCCAGGTAATCCTGTACGCCTTTCTGTACATCGGTATCGGCAAAGGGGTAGCAGTGGTTAAGCTCATTGAGGATCCGAAGCGTGTCCTTGCTGGCGTGCAGGTCGACGATGATAAAGTATATGTCATTCTTAACGGACACCTCTTTGACGTGTGTCATGTCTCCATCGAAAGTCATCAGGACGGGCTTGTTGCCATAAGCGCATCCCTGGTCCATCCGTCCGCAGCGCGATGGTGTAGTGATTTCTCCGAGGTAAGCGAATTCCATTTCTCCCCGGGTCGTCATTTTCAGGTCATAAATCCGGTTGAATGCCCGTGCAGTGAGCACGCAGATGGCCGCGCTTGAAGAAAGGCCCTTCTTTATCGGCAGGTCGGTTTTGTAATTGTTGATTTCAAGGCCGCGCACCTTGTAATGGGTCGCTACCTGGTACGCCACCCCCGCTGCGTAGCTGAAGAAGCCCCCGCCCTCCGCCACCCGGAGAAGTTCGTCCGTATCCATTGGGATATCGAGGGTCTCGTTCGGGTCTCCGTTGTTGTCCACGGAGTGCACTATGAACCGGGTTGGGTGAGGCTTGATCTCGGCGTAAATGCCGTGGTTAGTGCCGGCTATGATGCAGAACCCTTTCTCGAGTTCTCCATTGATTCGGCGGTAGCTGCCCGCCCAGTCCGAGTGCTCGCCAAACAGGCATATTCTTCCAGGCACAAAAATGTTCATATTAGGACCTCGACCGTGATCGGATTCAGGACTGCGACGCTAGCACAGTATCTATTTGCGAAACAAGTTCTTTCATGTCGGCTACGGTTACATCGGCATCGTCTCGGGCGGGATCAGCTGTAACATAGATCGTGCGGCATCCGGCCCGCTTGCCTGTCTCAATATCTGTGTGCTGGTCGCCGACCATCCAGGACTCGCCGAGATCTATGCAGTGCTCTTTTGCCGCGCGTAGGATCATCCCGGGCTGGGGCTTCCTGCAGTCGCAGGTCTCCCTTTCGTGGGGGCAGTAATAGATGTCAAGCAGGTCGAGCCCATATTCTGTCTGCAATATATCGAGCAGGCGGCGATGCATGTCCATGAGTGCTTCCTCTGTTATGATGCCTCTTGCAACGCAGCGCTGGTTGGTTATCACAGCGGCAGCATACCCGGCGTTTATCACCTTGCGCAGCACCTCCACAAACTCCGGAAGAAGATGGAAATCCTCCCATCGCTCCACGTAGCCCGGGCCTGGGGCTCGGTTTACAATGCCGTCTCTGTCGAAAAAAAAGCATTTCAGCCGGGGACTTTTCATATGCGTAGGAAGATAACCTATTTGCCTGTCACTGTAAATTCCCTGAGCAGGTATCCCTGCGAGCGCACGGTTCCTGTCTTCAGCGCCACGATCCTCAGCGTATGCTTCCCTGCGGTAAGATCGCCCGGCTCAAGGGTAAGGCTTGCATCTTTGCCGAGCAGCTTGTCGTCCACATACCATTCTGTGTCAGCCAGGTGGAGCGGGTTCTGGTAAGAGACTTCAGCGGAGAGTGTGGCCGGCAGTTCTATAGGTTCATCCGCAAGCCCTGTGAGGGTTATTGCCGGACGTGGGGCCCATGGATTACACAGCGGATCACCTACCGGAAGGATTTGAAGGGGAGAGCGTACGGACTGATAGAAACTTTCAATCAGCGTACAGCCGGCGGCGTAGTGAACGAAGATGCGCGCGTGGGGGAACTTGGGCCAGGCAGAGAGTGGCTCGACTACCGTGCCGGCAGAGCCTGTTGCCCCTGCTCGGAGCCACTCCGTACACTTTGTCTGGTCACCTGACTGGAACATAGCGCCGAAACTGGTGAGGTGGTCGGCAAAGGATCCGGCCAGGAACCTGCCCATTTGTCCCGGCTCGACCTGAGGAGCCCCCATCATCACGCCCAGAATGTCGTTCCGGTCCTGCGGCGGAGCGCTTGTGATAATGGAGGACAAGCCGCTGTTCCTGAGTTCATGTGCCGTGCCGGAAAACTGCCACTCTCGCGCTTTAGAGCGGACGCCTTCGGAGCGGACGAAGTAGACGGTTCCAGTTGGTGCCGTGAAGTCCGCGGCAGCACCTCTCTTCAGGTATGCAAGGGCCTCCTCCGCAGTGTTGCCCCGTGTTCCGGTGTAAGCCAGAAGGAAGGCCGGAAGCGGCATGTCGCCGCGATGGATGCTCTTGAGGTTTTCGAAGGAGCGTGACCGATACCCGCGTGCGCCGGGTCTTACCGGATCGGCGAAGAGACGTGATGCGTAGAGCGCCTTTTCGATTTCGTTGGGATCTTTCGGGGGGGCGGCCCTGAGGAATGTCATGCCTGTTATCGACATGGCCGGCTGGGTTGAAACAGTGGTAGGAAAGCAGGAAGAATAGACCCACACCAGTATTCTCTCTTCAAGGTTACGCTCTTTCAAGGTCGTGTTGACAGGCTTCCAGATCTTCGCGGTGAAGTTGTCTGCTGAAATTGTCAACTGGGGGTCCTCGTCCAGTCCGTCTACCGGTACGATGTTGCCATGCGGTATGCCGCGCGTCAGCGCGTACTCGCGCGCGAGTTTCAGCGATGTCGCTGAATTGGAATTGACGATGAGCGCGACTTCATGGGGGCCAAGGGCGAGCAGGTCTGCCCGGGCGAGGATTGTCAATATTGCCATTAGGACCAGTTTGCGCATACCTTCAGAATAGCCGAGGGATACGCGGCAATCAAGGCGAGTAAATGGCTGGAAAGCGATCCTGCCGCAATGTATTCTCAATACAGGAGAATTAGATATGAAGAACATTGTGCTTTTTGGATTCATGGGAACGGGAAAGACAAGCGTCGGGAAGAAGCTGGCCGGGGAGCTGGGTATGCAGTTTGTCGATATGGACCACCTCATTGAGGAGCGGGAAGGGCGCAGCATTAATGACATCTTTGCTTCCGATGGAGAGCCTTACTTCAGGAATCTGGAGCGTGGGCTGGTCAGGGAGCTTTCGCAGCGCGAGGGACTCGTGATAGGAACCGGGGGCGGAGTGGTTCTAAACCGGGACAACATCAGCGATTTTGCGGCCACCGGCCTGTGCGTATGTCTGAATGCGGGGCCTGAAGAGATCCTGCAGAGGCTGGAGCATGACGGCTCTCGTCCTCTTCTTGCCGAGGGAGACAAGCTGCAGAAGATAAAGGACATTCTCGGTACGCGTGCCGCTCTTTACGCGAATGTTCCCGAGCAGGTAGATACGAACGGAATGTCTGTGGATGAAGTTGCTGCCAGGATCAAAGAGATGGTCTAGTCCCAGCGCGACTTAAGCCTGGCGCCTATGTCGCGAACTTCACTGTCGCCGATTTCGGCGGAGCCGTCATCCTTTCCTCCCTGCAGCGTGACGGCGTTGCACGTGGCCTGTACCTCCTTGGTCAGGAAGCGGCACGGCTGTGCGTACGTGTGATTATCGGTGTATCGCCACTTCTTGTGGTAATATCTGTGAGGCCAGACAACGTAAAGAAAGTCTCGGGCCCGGGTCATGGCAACATAAGTCAGCCGCAGCTCTTCCTCGATCTCTTCGTCCGTCCCTGTTGACATGTCCGATGGGAGGAAGCCGTCCGCGGCGTGGATCAGGTATACTACATCCCATTCGCACCCTTTTGCGGAATGGATGGTCGACAGCACGAGCCAGTCCTCGTCGCGTGTTGGCGGGCCGGCCAGGTCGCTCGTCGAACGCGGCGGATCAAGCTGAAGGTCCGTGAGGAACTTGCTGCGCGAGCTGTACCCTGCGGAGATCTGTTCCAGGTTCTGTACGTCCCGGGCGCGGACATTGGGGTTGTCGTATATCTTCTTCAGGACCGGATCATAGAATTTACGTACCCGCTCTACCTGTGATGCCGGCGGCAGGTTCTTGTCAAGCGTGAGGTCTCGAATCATGGAAGCCAGGCTTTCCATCTGGTCAACAGACGCGGCCGGTTTTGCGGGGAAGGACTCAATGGACCGGGGATCGAAGTTGTTAGCGCACACGTGCTCAGTGATAGCTGACGCCGTGGCAGGGCCTATGCCGTCGATGAGCTGCAGAATGCGAAACCAGGCTATTTCATCGCGTGGGTTTTCGATGATCCGAAGCAGCGAAATAACGTCCTTTACGTGCGACGCCTCAAGAAAACGAAGCCCGCCGTACTTGTGGTAAGGGATGTTTCTCCTGGTGAGTTCGACTTCCAGCGAGTCGGAATGATGCCCGGCCCTGACGAGCACGGCCTGCTGTTTAAGCGGGATGCCCTGTTCGTAGTGTTCCAGGACCCGTTCGATCACATAGCTGTCCTGCTGTGACTCGTCTTTGGCCATGACCAGCTTGGGGCGCTCACCCTGGCCCCGCGCGGACCACAGGTCCTTTGTGTAGCGCTCTTTCGCCTGTCCGATAAGCCTGTTTGTTGTCTCCAGTATGGGTGTTACAGAGCGGTAGTTCTGTTCGAGTGTCACGGTGGTGGTGCCTGGGAACTGTTTCGGGAAATCGAACATATTCCGGACCGTTGCGGCGCGAAAACTGTATATGCTTTGCGCGTCATCTCCGACAACCATGATGTTTTCAGACTCACGCCGCATTCCCCGCAGTATCGCGGCCTGAACACTGTTGGTGTCCTGGTACTCATCCACCAGGATGTGGTCGAAGCGCCCGCCTATCTTTTTCCCCATTTCTTCGTCTGCCACGAGCTGTTCCCAGTAGAGCAGCAGGTCATCGTAATCGAGAACGTTGCGGCTCTGTTTGTATTCAACATAGGTCTTGAAGAGCTCTTTGAGCTTGTCCTCCCACTGCGCGCACCACGGAAACCAGCGTTCAAGGATATCGTGCAGGGATTCGGTCCCGTTGACCACCCGTGAGTAGACGGCCATGCAGGTGCGCTTTCTTGGGAAGCGGAGTTCACGGCTCTGCAGGTTCATTTCGTGCCTGATGACATTCAGCAGGTCTTCGGCGTCTGACTGGTCCATGACCGTGAAATCATCCCGCAGTCCGGCGGCCTTCGCGTAGATTCTCAGTAAGCGGTTTGCCGTGGCGTGGAATGTTCCGCCCCAGACGCGTGCGGTATCGGCTCCGCCAATTTCAAGGATGCTTGATGCACGCTTGAGCATCTCCTCGGCGGCTCGGCGTGTAAAGGTCAGCAGGAGGATGCGTTCGGGATCAGCGCCGTTGGCTACCAGGTAGGCCACTCGATAGGCGAGAGTGCGTGTTTTTCCGCTTCCGGCTCCTGCGACCACCAGCAGCGGGCCGTCACCGTGTGTCACGGCCTTCTTCTGCTCCGGATTCAGGTCGTCGAGCCATTCGTAATTCGTATCTGCGCACATGCTGGAATGTTACGATAAGAGGGCCGGGGATCACAGAAGAAGATTCAGTAGAATCGATTTTTAGGAGAAAGTGCGCGGGGCGCTCAATTCGGGGGGCTTGCCGTCAGGAGCCGGACGATGCTCAGGGCTCAGCTTACCCCGAACAGCCGGCAGGCGTTGGCCTCTGTAATGCGAGCCATATCGTCTTTCGTCCTGCCGCGGACCTCGGCCAGGCAGGCAACGGTGTAAGGCAGGTAAGATGGGTCATTCCGCTTGCCTCTCATGGGTTCCGGGGCCAGGTAGGGGGCGTCGGTTTCAACCAGAAGCATGTCTTCCGGTATGGCTGCAGCAACATCCCTGATTTCCTGGGCCTTCTTGAAGGTCAGTATTCCGCTGAAACTTATCATATACCCGAGGTGGGCGGCTTTCAGCGCCATGTCCATGCTTCCTGTGAAGCAGTGAATAACGCCTATGCGTTCAGACGGGCCCTTCCAGCTGCCTGCATGATCTGAAAGACATGCGAGCGTATCCGCCTCTGCCTCGCGGCTGTGCACAATGACTGGCAGCTGCAGTTTTCGGGCAAGTCCGAGCTGCGCCCTGAAAAGCGATATCTGCTGGTCGGCAGTTTCTGTCTTATAATGGAAATCCAGGCCTGTTTCACCAATGGCGCTGACAGGATTGTTCCGGGCAAGGTTCTCAAGTTCAGAGACGAGCGCATCAACAGCCTGTTCGGTTTGACTGGTTTGTGCCTGGTCCCGGTCAAGTCCGACAACTTTGACCAAGGCGGGATCTGTCAGGCTGGTAACGAAACGGTTTGAGTCTGGAGTGCTTCCTATGGCTGCTATTCTTGAAATCCCCGCATCCCTGGCCCGGGTGAGGACATCTTCAACGGCCGTGTCGAGCATCTCTAGATGTGCGTGCGTGTCGAACATGGGGTAATAATGCCCGCTAAGAGATGTTGAAACAAGAGCTGATCAAGGTGTAAGATACATTTCATGCCAATATATGAATACAGTTGTTCCAAATGCAGTCACCAGTTTGAGGTGCTGATACGGTCTGACAAGGATGTTCCCGCAAAGTGCCCGAAGTGCGGGAAGGGAAAGCCCGAGAAGCAGTTTTCTTCATTTGCCGTGTCGGCCGCGCAGGCGTCATCGCCGGACCTGGGTGCATGTCCGACGTGTCCCTCGGCAGGGACGGGGTGCGGGCGGTCCTGCGCAGCCGACTGATCCTAGCAGATCAGTCCGTTGAGGTAGGCAGAAGCCTTCGCCTGGATGTCGCTCGAGACGCGACTGCCGGATCGATCAGCGATCACGCCGTTCAGTTCCCGTAAATTACATGCGGTAACGCCTGCAGATCCTGCAGTGCCGGCCTTGAGTGTATTTGCTGCGAAGCAAACGACCGGAGTTATCTCTACGCTTTCAGCGCACGCTTCAGAGAGCTTCTTGCGCATGGTCGCTGCAGCGGCCTTGACCTGCTCAATCGGCGGCCTGTCGGGAAGTTTGCCGTTGTATCGTATCTGCCCGTCTTCAAGCGTGACAGCGCCGCTCCAGTTCTTTGTTTCTATGACAAATATTCCAGTTGGGCCGATAACGATGTGATCATAATCTCCATTCGAGGGAAGCAGGGCTTCCTTCCCGGATTCGACGCAGTTGAAAACCCGGTAATCCGATGAAAGGAACGCCAGCTCCCGTGCCACATCCTCTTCCCCCTGGGCGCCCTTGAAGAAGCTGGCCAGCTTTTCTTCAGAAGAGCTTATGAAAGCTGCCAGGACCACAGCCAGTATCAGGAACAGTACGCCTGCCGCAACCTGCGGGATTTCCGGGACGGGCAGCGCCGCCCGCGCCAGGTATCCCGCAATAAGCATAGCGAAGAAGAGCGGCCAGGTGGCGATCAGCAGCCCCTTCATCCGGGCATGCTGCCCGGGGCTCCCACTCACTTTGGCTCTCTTTCTTTCCGTCATGGCTTGTTAATCGACGCGCCCCGCCGCCGGATTCATGGCCAGGGCCGCAGGTTTCCTGCAAGTGCTCTTTAGCTTCACGGCGCGTCCAGTTTCAGACGCGTCGTGAATCGCGTGCATGATGTCGAGGACGTGATAAGCCATTTCGCCGCTGCAGCGGTTGATGCGTCCCTCTTTCAGGGCAAATGCCATATCAGCAACACCAATGCCGCGGCTGTTCTCGGGATAGTTGTGGCTCAATGGTATTTCCCTGGCCTCGCCGCCGGCCCGGAACAGCTTAACAGGTCCGCCGAAGCAGTTGGGGTCCGGCACCCAGAGTGTTCCTTCCGTGCCGTATATCTCAATAGGGGGATGGGTTCTTCCGGCGCCCCAGACGTCGAAGCTCGTGACGATTGTGCCAGCAGCACCGGACTTGAAGTCCAGTATGCCGCAAACATGCGTAGGCACTTCGACTTCGACCTTCTTTCCGAACTTCGGCTGACTGGTGATCACGCGTTCCGGAATGCTTATCTGGGCTGACCCCGCCGCCCGCTTCACCGGGCCAAGCAGGCTGACAAGTGCTGTAACGTAGTATGGGCCCATATCAAACATTGGGCCGCCGCCTACCTGGTAGTAGAACTCCGGTGACGGGTGCCAGCTTTCGTGTCCGTGGCAGAGCATGTGTGCGGAAAACCCGATCGGTTTGCCGATCCATCCGTCATCGATCAGCTTGCGGCAAGTCTGTATTCCTGCGCCCATAAAGGTGTCGGGCGCAGACCCGGTGAGGACTTTCTTCTTTTCTGCAAGTGCAAGCAGCTCCTGTCCCTGTTCCCTGGTAATCGTATAAGGCTTCTCGTTGTGAACACATTTACCAGCCTTGATGGCGGCCTTTGCCACGCTGTAATGAGCGCTTGGGATGGTGAGGTTTACGACGATATCAATGCTCTTATCTGCCAGGAGCTGAGCCGGAGTGTACGCTTTCTTGATGCCGTACTTCTTTGCCGCGGCATTGGCTCGAGACTTGACCAGGTCAGCCACCGCGGCCACCTCAAGCACATCAAACACTTTTGTCATTTGCTCAAGGTAGATCCCGCTGATGTTGCCTGTGCCGATAACTCCTACTTTAACCCGGCTGTTCTTCTTTGGCGCCATGTATTTCCCTTTCTTTGAATTGTGACGGCTAATCTAGAGCAGGTGTGTTAGGTGTGCAATAATGGACTCACTTCATGTGGATATATTTCTTCGCCGTGCGCCGGTCCACCTCGGCAAGCCTCGCGACTTCCTCATAAGTTCCGCAGCGCTCATAAAGAAGTGTGCAATAATCAGACAAGAGCGACTCGACAGTGTATGAAGAGTTGTCGATGCCGCGGTGCAGGCGGCCCGCCGCCGAGGCAGAGGATGGCGCATTGCTGGGACGGCAGGTGCCCGTAAGCAGGATGCTTCGGGTGTGCTGCTCAAGCTCGCGCACATTGCCCGGCCAGCTGTAGTCAGGGCCCAGCTTCCGGGCGATGGTCATCCGGATCTGTCCGGAGAGCTCCTCGGTCCGCGGGTTCCTGGGTGATATGCCCAGTATGAGGGAGAGCACGTGCCTGATCAGGTCATCAAGCTCCTCCGGGTGTTCCCTCAAACGTTCCCGCAGGGGAGGCACATATATGGTGTCCGAGCAGAGGCGGTAGAAGAAGTCTTCACGAAAAAGGCTCTCGGCGCGCAGGCGGTCCAGCTCCTGGTTCGTCGCTGCTATTACCCTTCCGTTGAACCGTCGCTCCTCGTGGCTTCCTACGGGAGTGAATCGGCGTTCCTGCAGGACTTGAAGCAGCTTGATCTGGATAGGCTGGGGCACATCGCCGATCTCGTCGAGGAAGATGGCGCCATGGCCGCTGCATCTGTCGAAAATTCCCTGGTGGGCTTCGACAGCACCGGTGAACGCGCCTTTCCTGTGGCCGAAAAGCTCCGACTCAATAAGGTTTTCCGGAAACTGAGAGAGGTTTATTGAGATGAACGACTGCATGAAGCTTTCGGCGAAACATTCAGTTGAGGGATTAAATGGGATGAAACCGGAACGGCCGATCGCAGAGGCGGAGGACCCCTTGCCAGTTCCGGTTTCACCCAAAATCAATGTTGAGAAATCCTCCATGCGGTTCCACAGGGAGTTGACATACATGCCCATGTCACAGGTAAAAATGTTGTTCCATAGCGAGCTGCGCAGCCGCTGCATGGACGCGCTTCTTCCTGTCAGCCCTTCGTTTATAAAGTAATAGGCCCTGCGCAGCTGATAGAACGTGGCGAAGTAACGCAGCGCGACCTGGTCCGGCAGCCCCATGGCGGCCATGTCGGTGAGAGCAGCCGGCGCGAAAGCCGCCCTGCACTGGTCGGCCGGCATTTCCCGCTGCCTGCGGATCAGCTCGTCGAAGCCGTCGGCGTATCTGTGAAATATGCAGAAGAGCTGAGCCTTCTCCAGCAGGTCCCGGTCCTCAGCGTTCAGGCCCGCTGCCGAGTCGGAAAGCCGCTCAACACAGCTCTCGGTCTTTCCGATTGCCGCCTCGAGCCGCTTCTCGGGCGCTTCGGCAAGAGAAAGACCTGATATTTCGGCGTCGGCTTTGGCCCGCTCCTCGCCAAACGGATTAGCAAATGTGGCCTTATAGACCAAGTAAAGGAAATCCCTATCATTGTGAGTCAGTCGAGCCATCAACAAAATATGTATAGTATATATACATATTTTGCAAGTCACTATTCTGTTTTTTACAAAAAGCTTTGAAATTGGGTGGATGTTCAGCTTGGCACGGGTTTTGCATATAGATTTGGCGTAAGGTAAGGTGATTTCCAGAGGTGGAAGCATGACTGTGATCAAAAGATACTGGTATATACTATTGCTGCTTGCGGTTGCGCTTATCGTGAACGAGAACCTGGTGCAGTGGGCGCTGGCGGTCAAGGTTGGCGGGTATACAGTTGTGTCGGGCTTCAGAGACGCCTACGAACACTACAAGGTTCTGGGATATCTTTTCTTTACAGCGTTTCGGATCGCGCCTTATGCCTTTTTGGGAACGATTCTCTTTGTCCTGTCGCAGTCGGGGGAGAGAGGGTATTTCTTCACGGTCCTGTTCGGCGGGCTGGCGGGAATTCTTGGGTTCATTGTCTGGGGTTTGTGGGTGTCGCTTCGGCCTTTTTACACGGATGAGCATGTATCCTCAACTACAGGTATCGCATTCGTGTTCATCCCTTTCTATGCCGCTGCTGCCGGCTCTGCCCTGGCGGCATTGGCTTCGGCTGTCTACACACCTTTTAGGTTAATCCAAGCGAGGAGGAAAGCATGAGTCGGAAATTCAGCATAATTAGGGTATTGGCGGTTGTCCTTGTCTGCAGTGCGCTGTTTGCGGGGATCGGCTGCAAGGTAGGGCTCTTTGGTCAGCGCACGGTGTCGGCTTCGAGCAACTCGATCCTTGTGATAGCCCCCTACCGTTACGCGGGGACATGGGTTTTCGATGATCCATCACGCGGCTTGGAGCGGGAGGCGTTCGTTTCCGGTATCCCCGAGATGATAGACAGGCTCGTTGCTGATATCCCTGACGCTGGGAAAGGGTTCAGGCTGACATTTTCGGCCCAGGAATTTCCTGGATATGAAGACAAGCTGACCTGGAAGAGAAAAGGCACGACGGGCAACTGGTATTATTCTGAGGAGTGCAAGTCTGAAGGGTGGCTCTGTCCGGCCCTGTTCAAATTTTTCAGCGAAGCGCCGAAAGAGATCTACGTCAAAGCAGACTCCAAACAGGATGAACAATGAAGAAGAATGTCGCTATTGCGCTGCCCGCCCTGGCGGTCCTGGTTATGGGCTGCCACTGCATGATGACGGGCCGGGATTACGGAGAGGTCAACTACACGGGCCACGGCAGATTTGTAGACGCTGGAAAGAAGGCCGGTATAAATCGCTTCGCGCTGGACCTGGGTCAGGTTGACCTGAACGCGGGAGGTGAGAGGGCCTTCAGTCTGGCGGGTTTGCCTGATGCGGAGATGGTCTGCTATGTGCGCGTAGATGCGCCGCTGGGACTGACCGGCGGACCAAAGCACAAGATTGAGTGGGGCGATACGATCCTGGCAATGAGGGTAGTCGATGATACGGGCAAGGAAGTCTTTGCCGAAAGGAATGAGCTTTCGAAATGGATCTGGTCGGGCAGTGTTGGCGCGAGCAGGAGTGATCTATACACCAGGAAGACGATATTCGCGCCGGCTGCCGGCAGGTCTTATGAACTTCTGGTTGATGTAATTCCTTCCAAGGGCAGGGCACCCGGCGCACAGCTTCTGCTCATGGGCGGAGGGTGGAAGGCTGAGAGGGCAGAGCAGCGGCAGGAGTATAATTGCTTACTCCATCAGCGTGTGTATAATCCCTGAAACGTTATCTGGACTGGCTTTGTTGGCAACTTGATTGGGGTGTCGTTATGGCAAAAGACAGGTTCTCTTCTTCTTTTCACTGGCTGAATGTCACGCAGTTTCTGGGTGCGCTGAATGACAACGTATTCAAGCTGCTGGTAATTTTCTTTATTCACAAAGTGCTGGGGCTGCCCCGGGAATCGACTGTGGCGCTTGCTTCTATACTCTTCGTCCTTCCGTTCCTGCTCTTCTCCCAGGCCTCGGGGGTGGTGGCTGACCGGGTCAGCAAGCGGAATATTATCGTAGGAACAAAAGCCCTGGAGCTGCTGATAATGTCTCTCGGCCTTGTGGCTGTGCTGTTCCAGAGCTCCCACCTGTTTCTTGTCCTCGTCTTTCTAATGGCTGCCCAGAGCACGCTGTTCGGTCCGGCAAAATACGGCATCATACCGGAGCTTGTGCCGGCAGAGGGGCTTTCCAGGGCCAACAGCTTCCTCGTTGGCCTGACATACCTTGCGATTATCCTGGGCACCTTTGTCCCTTCAGTAGTGGTCGATAAACTGATGCCTGGCAACTACGCGGCGCTCTGCCTTATATGCATGGGGATATCGGCGGCGGGGCTGTCCGCGAGTGTCATGATAGGAAAGACCGCCCCGGCGGGCGGGGCAAAAAAGTTTTCGTTTCTTTTCCCCGTCGAGCTTTACAAAACATTCAGGGGCATATCCAGGGACAGGCAGCTCGTTCTGGCAGTCCTTGGTTCGGCGTACTTCCTCTTTCTCGGCGGGTTTGTTCATCAGAACATCCTCGTTTTCGCTGAGGACGTGCTGGGGTGGAATTTTGAGAAGGGCGGATATCTGTTTCCCGTCGCGGCGCTCGGTATCGGCATTGGCGCCCTGCTGGCCGGGAAGGTGTCCGGCAGGAATATTGAGTTCGGGATAGTTCCGCTGGGCGCAATGGGGCTCGTCGCAACAACATTCGCGCTTGGTGTCTGCGGGTCTGACCTGATCAGCGCGATGGTCTCGCTCGCTCTGCTTGGCGTTTCAGCTGGGCTTTACATAGTTCCTCTTCAGGCTTTCATACAGCACCGCAGCCCTCTGAAGCAGAGGGGAGAGATCCTGGCCTGTTCGAACTTCCTGAGTTTCACGGGAGTGGCGCTCTCCTCGGTAATGTTCAAATTTCTTCATTCGGGCCTGGGTATGGGCTCGGGCGAGAGGTTCCTTGTGGTTTCTCTTCTGACGCTCTTACTCGCCGTGGTGGCAGTGATGGTCCTTCCTGACTTCTTTGTCCGTTTCATGGTCCTGGTTGTTACCCGGATCTTCTACAGGGTCAAGGCCACTGGGCTGGACAATATTCCTGTTGAGGGCGGGGCGCTCATCGTGCCGAACCATGTAACATGGGTGGACGCCCTTGTTCTTTCAGCGACGACTCAGAGGCGGATACGGTTCGTGATGTATCGCGGTATTTACGACCGTTCAATACTGAAGCCGCTGTTCAGGCTGATGAAAGTGATTCCGATTTCTGGGGCAGACAAGCCGCGCCAGATGGTCGAGTCGATCAGGGCGGCCCAGCAGTGCCTCAAGGACGGCTATCTCGTATGTATTTTTGCCGAAGGCGCGCTGACAATTAACGGCAACATGCACGCTTTTCGGCCGGGCTTTGAAAAGATAGTCAAGGGCACCGGCTGTCCTGTGATACCTGCATACCTTGGCAACGCGTGGGGCAGCATATTCAGCAGGTACCACGGGAAGATACTGGGGGGGCTGCCTTCGCATATTCCTTATCCGATTGATGTGGTCTACGGGAAAAGCATGGCGGAGGGCGCGAGCGCTTACGAGATACGCCGGGCGGTCATGGAGCTTTCGTGCGATTACTGGAACGCGAAGCATTGTAAGGGACGTAATTTAGGAAGACTCTTCGTGCGCAACGCCCGGCGAAACTGGTTCAGGAAGGCGTTCGCCGACACTACAGGCAAGGACCTTTCGTTCGCAAAGACCTTAATAGGATCACTGGTGCTCAGGGAGAAGCTGCGCAAGATTGCCGAAGGCAGGATGGTAGGCGTCCTCCTGCCGTCGTCTGTAGGGGGCGCGCTCACTAACCTCGCGCTGACGCTCGACGGTAGGGTTCCTGTCAATTTGAACTTCACCGCGTCGAGGGAGGCCATTGAATCAGCCGTCCGGCAATGCGAAATGAAGTCCGTTGTCAGCTCCCGCGCTTTCGTTGAGAAGATGGAAGGCATGCATGTGCCTGACGGCGTAATCTACCTGGAGGATATAATGAAGACGGTCGGTGCTGCCGACCGGATCAAGGCCATGCTTAAGGCTGTTTTCGTTCCGGCGGGGCTGCTGGCCGCAGGGGGGCGAGTCGGCAGTAAGGACCTTGCCACGGTCATATTCTCGTCTGGGAGTACAGGTGAGCCGAAAGGCGTAATGCTTACGCACCATAACATCATATCAAATATCGAGGCGTTTCAGGCGGTTGTCCGCTTCGGTGAATATGACGGCATGTGTGCCATACTTCCGCTGTTCCATTCGTTCGGCTACACGACGACGCTGTGGTGCCCGGCCCTCAAGGGGTTCAGGGTGCATTACCATGCCAATCCGCTTGATGGCGGAAAGATCGCCGAGATAGTGCGCGAGAACGCGCTGACCGTCCTGCTCTCCACTCCGTCATTCCTGCTCGCTTATATAAGGCGCGCGAAGAAAGAGGACTTTGAGTCACTGAGGCTTGTCGTTGCCGGCGCGGAGAAGTTGAAGAAGAAGGTCGCCGACCGCTTCGAAGAGCGGTTTGGCGTCCGCCCGCTTGAGGGATACGGCGCTACGGAGCTCTCGCCTGTGGTGAGTATTAACCTGCCCGAGGTGCGAAAGGGAGATGTAGTTCAGGCCGGCGGCAAGGAGGGAAGCGTAGGCCACCCGCTTCCCGGCATAGCGACCAAAGTCGTTGACCCTGACACGGGCGAGCTTCTGGGTGAAAACGAGGCGGGCCTGCTCCTCATCAAGGGGCCGAACGTAATGGAAGGCTACCTCGGGAATACAGAGAAGACAGAGGAGGTCCTCAAGGACGG
>JBFIFS010000016.1:0-33242 GCA_041602695.1 Kiritimatiellia bacterium | reverse complement strand
GGATTCTCGTTCCTATCATACAGATCCTTCTCGGTGCCGATCCGAGCCTGGTCCCGCGGATGGTGATCTTTCAATACACCTGAGAGCCTGCGACGCAAAGGCGTATGCAAACTGTCGCATCTAGTGTGTAAATCTTACTGAAAAACAGTGATATTGTTGAAATATGAGAAGTCGAAACTGTATTGATGCTGACTGGCTGTTCCACCTCGCGTCATCTCCCGATGTGACCGAGATCCCTGAAAACGCAGAGTGGCGAAAGGTCGACCTGCCGCACGACTGGTCCGTAGAGGCAACGCCGCACCCGGACAATCCGGCCGGTGCTGCCGGGGGGTTCTTTCCCGGCGGACTTGGTTGGTACCGAAAGGAGATTGATGTTCCTGCGGACCTGGGCAGCAGGCACATGATCATTGAGTTCGACGGCGTGTATATGAACAGCGAGGTGCGCTGCAACGGCCGGCTTTGCGGCGTGAGACCCTATGGCTATATCAGTTTCGCATACGATATAACGCAGTTCGTCTCTCCGGGTGAGTCTGCCGTGATTGAAGTCCGTGTTGATAATGTCAAACAGAAGAACTGCAGATGGTACAGCGGGTCAGGTGTCTATCGTCACGTTTGGCTTACAACCGTGAGCCCCGTGCGTATGGGTCAATGGGGCACGCATATAACAACTCCTGATGTGACGGAGGACAGTGCGACGGTCAAGTGCGAGGTCACGGCTGTTAATGACACTGATGACGATGCGGACTTAGAGCTCTGCGCATTAATCATTGATGATGCGGGATGCGAAATTGAGGGCACGAGGTCTGTATCGGGTTTCTCTATCCCGAATCACGAATCACGAACCGCAAGTCTGGACATGCAGCTGCCTTTCCCCAGACTGTGGTCGCCTGACGCCCCGAACCTCTACACCTTGCGAGTGCGGCTTTCCAAAGAGGGCGAAGTTCTGGACGAATATGACACGCGTTTCGGTGTCAGGACAATTCGATTTGACGCGGACGAAGGCTTCTTTCTTAACGGGGAGCCACTTAAGCTGCTCGGAGTTAACGAGCACCATGATGCCGGCTGCCTGGGCGCAGCGGTGCCCGATGATGTGATAAGGCGGCGCTTCAGGATCCTGAAAGAGATGGGATGCAATGCTGTCAGAGTCGCTCACAATCCTGCTTCTCCCGCGTTTCTCGATCTTTGCGATGAGATGGGTTTAATGGTTGTCGAAGACGCTTTTGATGAGTGGAAGGATCCAAAGACGGAATTCGGTTACGGCATCTATTGGGACGAATGGTGGGAGCGGGACCTGGTCGACATGATCCGGCGAGACCGAAACCATCCCTCAATAGTCATGTGGTCGGTCGGTAACGAGATCAAGGAGGTCCGAGAAGGTCGTCCGGAGGGACTGCCGATAATGAAGGCGCTGCGCGAGGTGTGTCACAGGGAGGATTCGACGCGCCCCATGACGTGCGGATGCTGCGGGACTCGCCTGACACTGGCGGCCGGGTACGGGCCTCTTATGGATGTTGTCGGTTACAATGGCGGTGGTGGCGGCTGCTTCGACTACCAGGTGGACCACGCCGAGCATCCGGATATGTGCATGTTTGCAAGTGAAGTGCCGCATTCGCTCCAGACCAGGGGCGTATACCGGACTCGCACATGGTATCGTGACCTCGCGAGGCGCGGAGAATTTCACTGGTATCCGGCGCGCAGCTTCGGTCGCCAGATTGTGAGCGGCAGCGGTAAGGACGCTGTATATGAACCCGCTCCGGCCATCCAGGATGCGATAGATGTGCCGCACTACACGGACGAGGAGGTCTTTGAAGGGGTTGACGATCATTACCAGTCCTCCTATGACAATGCTCTCGTTCGGATTTCCAGCATAGATTCGTGGAGGCTTACTAAGAGCCTGCCTTACATGTGCGGTGAGTTCCGCTGGACCGGGTTCGACTATATTGGCGAGTGCTATGGCTGGCCGGCCAAGAGCTGGAATTTCGGTGTCATTGATCTCTGCGGCTTTCCTAAGGACACATACTATTTTTACCAGAGCGAATGGACAGACAAACCCATGGTTCACATTCTTCCGCATTGGACATGGCCGGGGCTTGAGGGAAAGACGATTCCGGTGATAGCGTACAGCAACTGTGATGCAGTGGAGCTGTTCCTCAACGGCGAATCCCTGGGCACCAGGGAGAAGGGCGAAGAGATGTATATGCGCTGGGATGTGGAGTATAGACCCGGAAAAATCCTTGCCAGGGGGTACGGGATGCGAGATGCGGGATCCGGGCGTGTGACTGTGGAATGTGAGCACGAGACTGCAGGGGATCCGTCAGCGCTGAAGGTTGAATGCGATGAGGACTATGTCAGAGCTGACGGTACAGGTATTGCGCATTTTGTGGTGACGGTCGTGGATGATCTGGGACGATTTGTTCCTCATGCTGATCATGATATTGAAATCACCGTGGCTGGGCCGGCGAAGCTTATTGGTCTGGAGAATGGTGACCCAATCGACAGCACTAACTACAAGCTTAATCATCGCAAGGTGTTTCATGGCATGATGCTGGCCGTAGTGCAGGCGCGGGATGAGGCTGGAACTATCGATGTTAACGCGCAGTCGGAGGGACTCTCGTCCGGCGCCTGCAGCGTAAAGGCTGTGACTGATCTTACTTGAGGAGAGCTGATATGCCAGGCACACAGAGATATACGCCCGATTGGAGGTCGATTTGTGAGCATCCGGTTCCGGATTGGTTTCGAGATGTGAAGTTCGGCATCTATACGCACTGGGGCCCTTACACCGTGCCGGCCTACGGCGGATGCAGTGATGTGCTGGCGGGGCGGAAGGGCATGTACAACAGCGCATGGTATGGACGGGCCATGTATGAGGAGGGGAGCCCTGTGGCCCTCTACCATGAGAAGACTTTCGGCCACCCGAAGTCATTTGGATATAAAGATCTCATCCCTAAGTTGACCGCGGAGAAATTCGATGCAGACGAGTGGGTTGAGCTATTCAAGGAGTCCGGCGCACGATTCGTTGGGCCGACCGCGCAGCTCCATGACGGGTTTGCGATGTGGAAGTCGAAGGTAAACCGCTGGAACTGCGCTGACATGGGGCCCAAGCGAGACATCATGGGTGAATTCGCTGATGCTGCCCGCAAGGCGGACCTCCGTTTTCTAGCAACCTTCCATCACTCACACCACTGGTGGTTCTATCAGCTGGCGCGGGGGAAGGGGTATGACCTCGACGATCCCGCATTTGAAGACCTTTATATTCGCTCGCATGATGACAAGGAAATGCCCGATAAAGCATATCACGATCGATGGCGCGACCAGATATATGAGGTGATAGACCGGTATTCGCCGGACCTGATCTGGTTTGACTTCGGCCTGCGTCGTATCAGGAGCGACTACAAGAAAGCCTTCCTGGCCTACTACTACAACGAGGCGCTAAAACGCGAGCAGGATGTAGTGGTCACGTACAAGAACAGAGACCTGCCGCCTGGCGCGGGCGTATTCGATCTAGAGGTCGGCAAAATGGATGATCTTTGTCAGTTCCCGTGGCTGACTGACACAAGCATCGACTGCGTCCCCAGAGGCAACTGGGCCTATTCCGCGGCGGCTGCATTTAAGTCGCCCGAACGCCTCATACACAACCTTGTTGACCGAGTTAGCAAGAACGGCCAGCTCCTGCTCAATGTTGGCCCGCGCGCTGACGGAACCATTCCGGAGGGGGCCAGGCGCGCGCTCAAGAAGATGGGCGAATGGCTGAGGACTAACGGCGAGGCGATCTACGATACGCGCCCGTGGTACACGGCGGGCGAGGGGCCGACCAAGGGCGGTGTCGACATGTCGAAGGGCGGTCACTTCAACGAGACTGGGGAACCGCGGTATTGCGCGCATGACATACGCTTTACGACGAAGGAGAATACGGTCTACGCGACATTCCTGGGTGTTCCTGGGGACCATGCGGTAATCAACACCTTCAAGTCTCGGGTCACTCCTGATGAAATAAGGGGCGTATCGATGCTGGGCGTGGAGGGTGATCTCAAATGGCATTACGATCAGAGCGAGGGCCTTGTTATCGAAACGCCTGCAGTGGTGCCCAGCGACTACGCAAACTGCTTTAAGATTGAGATGTGATAGACGGGAATTGAGTGCCGGAAGATTCCTCGACGGCGCTCGGAATGACATGGCAATGAATTAACTATGGCAGTTTGTCATCTCGAGCATGTCGAGAGATCTGCTGGACTGAAAAGGTGTGCCGATGGCAAGTAAAAGAAAGACTATTTCACTGGCAGGCGAGTGGCGCTTTGCTCTTGATCCCGAAAACATTGGCATAAGGGAACGATGGTTCGGCAAGACACTCGCAGAAGCGATAGCGCTGCCCGGCACAACAGACGAGGCGAAGAAGGGAGAGTTCGCCGATGAGTGCTGCACCGACAGGCTCTCTCGTATATGGCGCTGGATCGGTCCGGCGTGGTACCAGAAGACCGTAACGATCCCGAAGGGATGGAAAGACAAGAGGATAGTCCTCTTTCTCGAGCGGACAAAGGACAGCCAGGTCTGGGTGGACAGGACCTGGGTTGGCAGTGACGACTCGCTTTCAACGCCTCACGAATTCGACCTCACGCAGAAGCTCTCCCCCGGTGAGCACACGATAACTGTGCTTATTGACAACGCTAAGCTGCCCCCGGTAGGCCCTTGTCACCAGGTCGATGAGCGGACGCAGACGAACTGGAACGGAATTCTGGGCCAGATCGAGCTGCGAGCGATGGACAAGGTCTGCCTGGAAAACCTGCATGTCTATCCCGAGAGTGAATGGGTGCTGCTGCCTGGAACAGAAACGACTGAGGATAGGCGTGCGCTGCGCATCAGGGGGTCGATCAGGAACTCAGGCCGGGCTGTCGGGTCAGCACTTGTCACGGTAAAGGTCAACATCCCGGGACACGCGGGCGAAAAGGTTGCGGCATCGCAAAGGTTTAGAGTGAAGCTGAAGGGCGCAGAAACCAGTGTGGATCTTTATGTCCCAGTCGCCCCGGACCTTCCAGTGTGGGATGAGTTTGAGCGGAACATGCTTTCTGTGACGGTTTCTTTGAGCGCTTCAGCGGGAAGTAAGCGCTTCCGTGACAGCTGCTCTGTGTGTTTTGGCCTGAGGCGTTTTGAGACGGCCCGCGGCCAGTTCGTCATCAACGGGCGACCGACATTTCTGCGCGGCAAAAACGATTGCGCCCTTTTCCCCCTTACCGGGTACGCACCGATGGACAAGGCCTACTGGCTCCGGCACCTTGGCGTGGCCGCGGAGTGGGGACTGAACCACTTCAGGTTCCACTCATGGTGCCCGCCACGGGCGGCGTTCGAGGCAGCGGATGAGCTTGGGATATATTTCCAGGTAGAGCTGCCGAATAAGCGAGGAATCACGGCTCCCGATAATGCGGACTATACGCCACCGGCGGAAGCTTATGAGACACTCGACGAATTGCGTGGAGATGCCGGGGACCCAGCGGTGCGTACGGCATACCTTACGCGCGAAGGGGAAAGAATCCTCAAGGCATATGGCAACCACCCGTCATTCGTTATGATGACTCTTGGAAATGAGATCGGGGGCGATGAGCCTGTCATGGAGGGCATGTGTGATCATTTCAGGTCAATCGATGGCCGGCATCTTTATGCCATGGGTACTAATGCCTGGCACTGGGAGGTAAGGCACCGTAAGGGGAACGAGTTCTGGGTGATTAAGGGCACAAAGCCGGGCAAGCATGTGCGAGGCGCCTCCTGGGAGGCCCGCTGTCATATTGATCATCAGCCCCCATCGACCATGGTTGAGTACTCGGATCGGCTCCTTGGGGTACCGGTCCCGGTTGTGGGGCATGAAATGGCTCAGTTCGAAGTGTTTCCCGACTTCCGCGAAATAAAGAAGTACACAGGGGTCCTGAAAGCGAAGTGCTTCGAGATCTTTCGCGAGCGGCTGCGAGACGCGGGAATGCTGGATCAGGCTATGGATTTCTTTAAGGCGTCTGGTGCTGTTTCGACCATTTGTCATCGCGAGGACGTGGAGGCGGCCCTGCGCACGCCGGGTTTCGGCGGGTTCCAGATGTTGGACCTTCAGGATTTCAGCGGGCAGGGAGTGGCGCTCGTTGGCCTGCTCGATGTTTTCATGCACTCGAAGGGGCTCATAAAGCCCAAGGCCTGGCGGCAGTTTTGCTGTGAAACCGTCCCGCTGCTGCTCATGAGAAAGTATACCTGGACGAGCGATGAACAGTTTAGGGCCCGAATACAGGTTGCCCACTATGGACCCAAGGATCTACAGACGCAGAAAGTCTGCTGGGAAGTGAAGGGACGCTCTTTTGTCACTAGGGGAGCCAGTTGTCCCGCTGAGATGCCAACTGGCGCCGTAACAGAAGTGGACTTCTTCAGTGTCGATCTCTCCAGGATAAGAAGCCCCGAGAAACTTACCGTTAGCCTGCGGATGCCGGGCACCAGGTACAGGAACAGCTACGAGATATGGGTTTATCCCGCTAAAGTGACGGCAAAGGCACCGAGAGGGGTCCTGGTGGCACGAACAATTACCCCGGCGGTGGTGAGCGCCCTTGACAAAGGCAGGCGCGTCATTGTTCTTGCTAAGCCTGATAAGATAAAGAAGTCGGTTGCAATGGCCTTCCAGAGCGGGTTCTGGTCGCCGATGTTCCGGAACAAGCCTGGGCGGCTCAGCCCGCTCGGCGAGGAGACGCCTGGCACACAGGGAATCCTTACTGATCCTAAGCATCCCGTTTTTGATGTATTTCCGACCGAATTCCACACGAACTGGCAATGGTGGCATCTTGTGAAAAACAGTCGTGCAATGGTGATTGACGATACGCCGAAGGACTATCGTCCCACCATACAGGTAATCGACGGCTTCGACCGCAACCACAAGCTGGGCCTGCTCTGTGAGGGGAGGGTGGGCAATGGAAAGATCCTCGTTTGCAGCATTGATCTGCTTGCACTCCAGGACCATCCAGAGGCGAGGCAGCTTCTCTCTTCGATCTACAGCTATGCGTCAGGTAAACGCTTCAATCCCGCGCACGAGCTTGAAATCGGCACACTGAAAGCGCTATTCTAGGCAGCAATGAATCATCTAAAGAATGCTTATGCGGTGTGCTTGGCGAGTGTTGCGCGAGCTTTTAACGTTTCACTGGTGCTCGTGGCGCTAATCTGTGCTGCACAATTTTCCTTTGCGCAGTTTGAGGAAGATGACGAGTTTACCGAGCGCCCGACTCTTTCCGCCAAGGCAAAGGCCGTTTACGAGGAAAACCTTAAGAAATACACGAACGCTAATGAAGTCCTTGTGCTTCCTGGCCTCGTTGCCAAACGCAAGGAAAAGAGCGTGGAGGTACTTGCTGAGAGTACGAAGATTGCCGCCAATGAGGCCGGAGAATACCTGGTGATAGGCGAGTTCAGCTCCCATGGATACGAGGCACTTTTCTGGTCATTCGCCAAGCCAAGCGATATCCAGCGCGGCCTGGAGTTCATAGGAATGCGGGCTGGAACGCCGCGGGATCCCCGGCAGCACCGCTTCTGGGCCAAAGGTGAGCGCGTGAATGTCTATGTTGGAACCGATGCGGGGGCTCCGTTGATACAGGAGTTGATTTATGACTCCGAGGCTGAAGCGACATTGCCTGAGGACGGGTTCATTTTTACCGGATCGATGGATATTCCAAATCCTACCGGAGGCACTGAGCGCGTCTACGTCGCGGATGAATATGACCCGCGCTCGATCATTCCCGCTTACAATGAGCCCATGTCTGTTCTCGATGTCCCATGGCAGGCCACCAAGGGCCAGTTTTACGAGAGCCATGTTATGAACGAGGAGTATCCGTTGCGGCCTAACAGGCTGTACACGCTGCTGTTCGAACCCGTGAACAAGGATGACCGCCCGTCAGTGAGGGAGTTGCGGCTTGAGGTGACCGAGGACCTCGACTTCATCCTGACAGAGGCCGGCAGTGACAGCCCCCTAAACAAAGAACACAGCTATGATGGCTTTCTCGATGCCTGCAAGAAGATCATCGAGGGAGAACAGGAGCCGTATGTAACTGCACGATTTGCCGATAATCTGCCTCTCTATAAGATCCACGCGATAGCGAAGGTCTTCATGCTTGTGGACCAGTCAGGGGCTGTAAGGATGGAGCCGGGCGATGAAGGCAGGCTCTACTATCAGGCGTTCCTTCCGGATCCGCAGTGGCGCGATCCTGAAAACCGCTTTACCCAGCCTTGGGAGGTGCATCTGAGGAAGAAGGGAGGCAAGCTGACATCCAGGGCCGTCCTTCACGAATGGAAATGGGAAGAGGGCGCCGTCGAACGTCACATAACCAAACGTGAGTACTCCGCGCCTCTTGGAAAGGATTTACGCAGCCTTATCGACGAGGAGGCAAAGAAGCGCGAGGCGGAAAACAGGCGCCAGCCGCCAGCGGTACTTCTCGTGTTTGTCCCCCGGGATTTACCTTACGGTGAGCTGCTGGAATTCCTCGGGCCGGCGCTGACGACCCACAAGATAGTTCATTTATACATGGATGACGTCCCGGCCGAGTCTGACGGGGCTGAGCCTGAGGAGAAGAAGGCAAAGCCCGCAGAGGGTAAAGTCAGCCCCGAAAAGACTTAACGGTCTCGAACATCGCCAACAGGTTCTCGATCGGCACATTCGCGACTACGTTGTGTATGCTGCAGAACACGAATCCGCCACCTGGAGCGAAGATATCAATACGCTCCTTTACTTCATCGCGAACTTCGTCAGGGCTTCCGAACGGCAGTGTCTTCTGTGTGTCGACCCCTCCGCCCCAGAAGACGAGGTCCCGCCCGTATTCCTTTTTCAGGATTCGGGGATCCATCCCCTCAGCTGAGCACTGTACGGGGTTCAGGATGTCAAAGCCGGCATCAATGATATGGGGCAGAAGCGGCACGATTCCGCCGCAGCAGTGCATGAACGTCTTCCATGAGGTATTCTCATGGATCCAGCCGTTGACTTTCTGCTGATAGGGCAGGTAGAGGTCTTTGTAAGTATCAGGCGAACAGAAAGGCCCGTTCTGTGTTCCGAAGTCAGTTCCATTTGTCTGTATGATGCTTATCTTGCTGCCGACGGCCTCGTAAAGGCGCTGCAGGTTCTGTACCGCGATATCGGCCTGATACTCGAATACGGCTTTGAGATATTCCGGGCGCATCACAGTGCTCATATACCACTCTTCAAGATCGCGGATACCCTTGGGGTCCTTTAAAAATGGAGCGGGCACGAGAGCTATGTCGCCGAATGTAAGTCCACCAAAAGTGCAGAAAAGTGCGCGGTCGCTTGCCTGCGAAAGGGCTGTTGCCTTTGCCGCGGAGTGTTCAAGCTCGGTGTCGGCGATAAGTGTAAACTCTTCGCAGTTATCCATAGGGTCGAGCTGGGTGTCGTCAACCGGCTCAGCGCGCACCGTTGCATCAAAGAAGCAGCCGCCGGCGGGCATGCGCGCGCTGGCGGGGACGCTCCTGTCGTTGCCTGGGTATTGCAGAAGGTCACCATTGGATTCAACCGCTGTATTGAAATCTTCGGGAACAAGCACTGGCGTGCCGTCAAACATTGCCCACTCCTTGAACGAGACTGCGGGACAGCCAAACATAGTGCCTGTGCCATGAAGCGAGGATGTGTCGATGCCCAGGGCGTCTTGAAGGTCCGGGGCAATCTCGCCAAGCATCTGGTAAACTTCGACGACCTTAACAGGTGTGCCGGGCGTATCGAGTCCCAGTCTCTGGCGCAGCTGATAGACCATGCTGACATGGATGCCTGTCTGGAACCCGCCGCCGAAGTCAACGGCGAGCATGTCAGGTTCTTTGTGGCTGCAGGTGGCCTCGATTCGTTCACGTGATGTCATAATGCGGATCTCCTGGATAAATTCACGTAATGCCTTCGGCAGTCAATTCGCGCACTTTTGCGGGATCCAGTTCAATTCCGAGACCAGGGCCCTTCGGAACGGGGAGGCAGCCGTCTTCATCGAGGGGCAGCGAGAGGGCGGTATCAAGTTCACCTTTGAGCAGTGGACCGTGCAGCCCGAGTTCCGTGAACTCCACAGCGCCGGTGAACTCGCTTACTGCGGAAGCAAATTGGAGCTTGGCGGCAATCTTGACGCCGGTGCCGAATGCCGTGCCCAGCACAGAGTCCAGGTTGGCTGCTTCAGCGATTTGCGCGATCTTCATGGCGTTAACAAGCCCGCCTGCCTTGCCGATTTTGATGTTCAGGCAGTCCGCCGCCTCCGCTCGGACCACTGCCTCGGCGTCGTGTGGGCCGAAACAGCTCTCATCTGCCTCTATGGGGATGTTCACTTCCCTTCGGACCCTGGCCATGCCCGGCAAGTCCCATGCCTCGCACGGCTGTTCCAGCAGTTCCAATCCCACCTTGTTCTTCTCCGCGAGCCTGCAAAGGGTTATTGCCTCGTCGGGAGAGTAGCCTCGGTTAGCATCGGCACGAAGCGATATCTCAGGGCCGACCGCCTCACGGATCGCTACAAGCCTCTCAGCGTCTTTTTCCGGAATGCTCCCGATCTTAGGTTTGAAGGCTTTGACGTTCATCTGCAGGTATTTCAGGCACTCATTTGCCATGTCAGCAGGCGAGCCGCCGGCTATTTCTATAGCCACAGGAATTCGCTCTCTCTTTCGACCCCCGAGCAATTCAGCTATCGACACGCCCTTCGCCTTGCCGACAAGGTCGTGCAGGGCAAGATCGATTCCGGATTTGGCCGAAGAATTCTCGCGATAGTCGATGAGATCCATGAGTGCAGGTATGTCCCATGGTTCTTTCCCCACGAGCTGCGGCCCAAGATAGTCGTCGATAGCGTATGTCACTCCCTCGAGAAACTGCCCAAAGAACCCTATATCCGCGGGTGCTTCGCCGACCCCGGTCAGCCCCTCGTCAGTCTCAATGTGGACGAGCACGTATTCGAGTATGGGGGAGGGGCGCTTTGGCGTAACACGGCTCAGGCGGCCGCCCCATTCCCGCTTGGTGCCGGCGTTCTCTGAGTTGTAGAAGAAGCGCTTCAGCGGGATGCGTATTGGAGTGCTGTATACTCGCGTAATCTTCATGTGCTGTTTTGTATCAAGAGTGCGATATGTTTGCAACCAGTGAGGTGCGCCGCTGTTCCTGCCGAACAATCAGAAACCGTACGGGTCCACGAAAGTGCGGCAGCGTGGCTGATATGCCGTTCCTGACAGCGACTTTACAGGCTCTTATAGAACGTGTGCGCGGTTTCCATGAACTTGACGAGCAGGTCAACTGTGGCGTCTATGTCCTTTTCATGACACAGCTGAACTGTGGAGTGCATATAGCGCACTGGCGCCCCGACAGTAGTCACAACGCATCCTCCGGGTGACTGCTGCATTGCCGCTGCGTCTGTTCCTCCGCCGATATTGAGCTGATGGGGAATCTTGTGCTTCTTGCACATAGCGAACAGGTATTTGACAAGCTTGGGATGCCCGATGGTCAGGTTGTCGACCATGTAAATCCCCGCGCCCTTGCCTGGGACGCAGAGGTTGCTGCCGTCGTTGTAGGCGCCCTTTGTCATGCTTCCGTCAATGGCGATACCTATATCCGGACAGATTCCGCCGGCAGCTGCGCGCGCACCGCGGAGCCCTACCTCCTCCTGGACGGAGCTCACCGCGTAGACATCCACGCTGGTCTCTTTGACTTGGCGCATGGCCTCTAGAAGGCAGTATGTGCCGACCCTGTCGTCAAAGTTGCGGCCTACCCACATCTTGCCGTTCAGCTGTGACGTGTCGTTTTCGAATGTTACGATATCGCCGAGGCTGACAGATCTCTTGACCTCGGTCCGTGTGAGGCCCGTATCGATGACGAGGTCACCCAGCGGTGTAGTCTTGCCCTCTTTGTTCGTATTCGGGACTATTACACCGCGGATCTGCTTCTTGCTGTGTATTACCACCCTTTGCGACTGCGCGACTTCAGAGCTGAGCCCGCCTAGCTGCCGGAATTTAAGCATTCCTTTTGCATCGATATTGGTAACAAGCATGCCCACCTCATCGGCATGCGCCGCAATCATGAGCTTGAGAGGCTTCTTTTTGCCGGCCGGCTGTTTTGTGGCCCGCTTGATTGCGATAACGTTACCCACCGGATCCCGCTTCACGGACTCGCAGCATTTCTTCAGTATCTCGACAGCTATGTCCTGGGCTGCATCCTCAAACCCCGATGGCCCCGGGGCATTGCCTACACGCGTAAATAGAGTCCTGTCCATAAGTACCTCGCTTGCTTTGAATGAGACCTAGGCTAACAGTCTGTCCAGGCAACGTATACCACGCCGTTGCGACAAGCATACCCGCTCAGAACGGCACATCATTTCAGGGCGAATTTGCTTCAGCTGAATATCTTTCTTGGTAATTTTCTTCGTTTGAGTATTCTCTTCGCTCGGAGGTAACGAATATGAGACAGGCTGTTATGGTTTCACCGGGGCAGATAGAATTCGGTGAAGTTGAAGAACCGGTTGCTGGCAAGGGACAGGTCAGGATCAAGGTGGAGCGAATCGGGGTTTGCGGCTCAGATATACATGTATTTCACGGCAAGCATCCGTTCGTGAGCTATCCGCTCATACAGGGGCATGAATATTCCGGTACCGTCGAGTCTGTTGGTGACGATGTACAGGGCATTGCGGTAGGAGACAAGGTCACAGCGACCCCGCAGGAAGTGTGCGGAGTGTGTCCTCCGTGCAGGCGCGGACAGTACAACGCGTGTGAGGAGCTGAAGGTAAGAGGATTCCAGGCTCCGGGCGCGGCACAGGACCTTTTTGTCACGGAAGCGGACAAGATCGTCAAGCTTCCTCCAGACTTCGAGCCTGAGCAGGGGGCATTTGTTGAGCCGGTTGCAGTCGCCGCTCACTCAACTGGCAGGGCTGGTGATCTGACAGGTAAGAACGTTGTCGTAGCCGGTGCGGGAACAATTGGCAACTTTGTCGCACAGGCGTGCAAGAGCCGCGGAGCCGCAAAGGTGTTGATAACTGACATCAGCGACTTCCGACTGGGCGTTGCCAGGGAAGTCGGTATTGCTGCGACCTGCAATGTTGCCAAAGAGGATTTCAAGGAGGTCGTTGCTCGTGAGTTTGGAGCTGAAGGCTTTGATGTTGCTGTGGAGGTAGCAGGAGCCGAAGCGAGCTTGTCTTCTCTCGTCGCCAACATCGGAAAAGGCGGTACGCTGCTGATAGTCGGCGTTTACGAAGAGAAGCCCCGCGTTGATATGTCGGTGGTGTGTGAGCATGAGCTGACGGTCAAAGGCTCCATGATGTATAGGCACGAGGACTGGGAGCAGGCCGTTAAATGGATTGCGTCAGGCGAGGTGATAACGGCCCCGCTGGTTTCGAAGCATTTTTCGTTTGAGGATTATTCAGGCGCGTACGCCTTTATCGAGAGGGAAGGCGAGCGATCGATGAAAGTGATGATCGACTTATAGGAAGCGGGGGGGCGTGTCGAGGGCGCGGGATTCCTCGCCTTTGCTCGGAATGACAGAGCGGGAGGAGAGAGGTCCCCAGGCTTGTCGAGAGATCTTCTGTGTATTTGCAATGAGTATAATAGTGGGAATGCAATATTTCTAATTAAAGGACAGGGAGAAAAGACGATGGCAGAGACAATTGAGCAGGTATGTTTTGACAAGAGTATCGATCCCCTTGACCCGGCATCCGTCCATCAGGTTGAGCTGAAGGGCGGCGCAATGATGCCAGTGGCCGCGTACGGCACCTTTCATTCCGACTGGGCGCAGGACTACATGAAAGACGCAACGGTCGAAGCGATACGCCTTGGATGGAGGCATATAGATACAGCCCGTGCGTATGAGAATGAGGAGGTCGTGGGCGAGGCGATCAAGGAGGCAATCAAAGAGGGGTACATATCCTCTGCTGACGACCTGTTTATTACTGGCAAGCTCTGGAACGGGCACATGGACCCAAAGGACGTTGCGCCTGCCGTGGACAATACGCTTAAGGCGCTTGGTGTCGATAAGATCGACATGTACCTGAATCACTGGCCATGGCCCAATGTGCATACGCCCGGTTGCGGCACAGACCACCGCAATCCAGACGCAGTGCCTTACATTCACGAGGCTTTCCTCGAAACATGGGCTGAGATTATCAAACAGAAGAAGGCCGGCAAACTCCTGAACGTTGGGACGTCCAACCACACAGAAGCGATTATGAGGCTTTTGCTCCGGGACGTGCCGGACGACGAGCGCCCCGTGGCCAACCAGATGGAAATGCACCCCCTGATGCAGCAGACTGATCTCAGGCGCTATTTCGAGTCTGAGGGTATAGTCTGCACGGGATATATGTCTCTGGGTTCCCCGAAGCGGCCGGCTCGCGATACGTTTAAAGAGCATCGCGCGGACATGCTTGACCCAACGATTCTGGCAATCGCCTCTGAGTGCGGGGTTTCGCCGGCACGTGTGTGTGTGAACTGGGCGGCACAGCGCGAGAAGAAGAGTGGCGGATATGTTGCCATGGCCACGCGCTCTGACTGGATTCAGGACAACCTGAGGGCAGCAACGGAGGACATTCTCTCGCCAGAGCAGATCCTGCGTATTTCAGGCGACGGCACCGATGAGAATCCTGGTATCGATGCGAACAACAGGATGATTTGGGGGCAGGTATTCCTGTGGCCGGAGGCCGAGGGCGACTGGCGCGTGCTTTGGAATGACACCCAGGTCTTCGAGACCAGGGATGGCTATGCCCAGTTCAAGGCGGCGTACAATGCCTACGCAGCTGTGAAGGCCGACACCACCTTCAAGGCTTAGCGTCATCGATTATGAGGGGTGCAGGTCCGGCGCAGTTTTATTGGGCCTGTCCTGGCCCCTTAATCGCGCTTGTTAATTGAACAACTTCTCGAGCTTGGCTTTTGAGCGCGAGCCGGCCTTGTCGAAATATTCATCTGCCGCTGCAACGCTGCCTATAGACTCCAGGCAAACCGCTGCAACCGCCTGAAGATCGCCGCTGTCAGGGCGCATCTCGGCCAGCATGACCGCGATCGTGGCGATATCCATGGGCGAAAGGTTCTTCCAGCGTACGCGTGCACTCTGGGTGGAATCTGCCAGCTGGAACGTCAGCGTCCCACTGCTCTCAGCCCTTATAACATAGACGGGCTTCTGCGTGAACGAAACGCGGATTGCCTCCTTGCTTAGGAGCCCCTTATCGCTGAGCGCTGCCAGCGATGCTTTAAGGACCTTCTCAAGGGCATCACGCCCTTCGGAGGGCAGACTGCGAGCATCGCGGAGTGCGGGCCGGGCCGCAACAGGGGCAGGGGTAGGGGTCGAAACGGCGGCCGACGCAGAGCCGCTGTAGGAGCTTCCGCTGTATGAATGCGCTTTTGCCGTAGTCGGCGCGGCGGGCTGCGCATAATCAGCGCCGGTAATCAGCAGGTGGCGTTTAGGCACCGACAGAATAGCAATGGCTACGTGAGTGTATGCCGTGCGTCCGCAGGCGATGCTGCAAGTGGCGTTGCGCTGGCAGCCGAACGGCTGGTCAACGAGGCCGCCCTTGGCCCTGGGCTCATGGGTCTCTGAAAGAATGATCCAAGTCTTAGTATAGTCGAGCCAGCTGCGAAGGTTCTTCTCGTCTGCTCGGAATGCTGCGAGAGCTCCGAAGAACGAGTGTATAACCGCGTCGGCATGACCGTCCCAGAGCATCTTGGGGCTTAGCGCGCAGCCGTTCGCCATGTGTCTGCCCAGGTATTCCCAGGACTTGTTGCCTTTGTTGCTGATGAAGTGAGCAAGAGCACCGGGCGCCGATCCTGCCTGATGTCCAGCGCCGTCCGGTGTGGTATTGTATGGGCTGGTAGGCTCCCTCACGGCTTTATCCGGCAGGTGACGCCATGCGGTAACAGTCTTGCTGTCCTTGCCGTTGTACTTGATCACGACCTTGCTCTTCTCGTTGTTCGTAAGCCAGTCGATACAACCGTCGCGCCAGCGATGGTCATCCTTGTGCGGCCAAACAACCTTGTACTTGCCGAGCGCTGCCAGGCCGCCTTCAATGGGAAGACCTTTTCCGCCGAGTTCCGGCCACCATGGGCGAGGTTTCGGCTCTTTGATTCCGCTCGTGCTTTCAAGCTCAAGTACAGCGTGATCAGTTGGCCTCTCCGCCTCACGGATCCCGGCGAAGCCATATGCAATTCCGGCGCCACCATCTCTTCCAGCGCTCCGGAGGTGGCCTAGGTGGGCCCTTTGGTAAGCCAGTTCGGAGTAGGCAAGACCGTTTGCCCTGAAAAGGCTCTGTGCGAGCATGCAAATGCCGCCCGCGGCAGCCATGGACGCGTAAGGCTTTTTGCCCGTGGCGATGAAGGAAATTGCGGACCTGTGACCATAAGAACCGTTTTCGAACTGCGCGTATTCGTAAAACGGGGCATAAGCTGCAGCTGCAGCCTTGACGCCGTTGTCCTTGGTTGCGTTGTAGTATTCACCCAGCAGGATCCCCTTATAACCCGTCATCCATGTCTGACCCATGCCGCCAGACCTGAAGTCAGGCTTGCTCTTCATATAAGACTGGGCTGCGTCTTTCACGAGCGGCATCGCACGTTTGTCACCGGATGCCCACACTGCGAGAAGCGCCTGTATGTAGTGATGACGCTTCATCCTCTTTATGTTGCCCTCGTCGAGCATGAAATCGAGTAGGTCTTCACGAAGCTGGTCAGATCGAGGGCAGTTCCACGGCCAGGTTGGCGCGAACTTGCCGACAGGTTTAAGCTGGATAGTTACGTTCTTGCGCTTGTTCGGGCTGCCGCCTTCGAGGACGCTGAGTGTGAGTTTGCCGTCACTGCCCTGGGCCGCTTCGATGGCGTGTGCGAGCTCGAACGGAGGGCCAGGCCATCCGCGTCCGCCCTGTTTGCGGTGGAACTTGTGCGGCTCCCTGAAGTCTTTGCCGCCAGCACCAACTATCATGTCGCCGGGTTTGACGAGTCCCTTGGCGGGTGAGTGGCTGTCCTGGAAGACAAATGTGACCTTGAAGGCTTTTGGGTATTCGGGTCGGATGTCACCGCGGATGCCTGTCGGACCAAGGTTCATCATGAACGAGCCTTTTGGAAGTGCTGCGTTGATGGGCTCGTCCAGGGGGTGGGACATCGATCGGGCGTATGGAAGGAGGCGCCCGTCTTCGGTGCCTCCCTGATGAATGGCATAAACATGACCGCACAGCATGACAGCCACTGTCGGTGCAATTAGTAATCTTTTATCAATCATGGGGTATCTCCATACACGCAGGTTATTAGTTGAATAACTTCTCTAGCTTTCTCTTCGAGGAAGAGCCGGCCTTATCGAAGTATTCATCCGCAGCTTCAACCTGACCTATTGACTCGAGGCACACTCCAGCCACGGCTTGCAGGTCGCCACTTTCAGGCCGCATTTTTGCGAGAAGGACGGCGACTGTCGCGACATCTTTCGTAGAAAGAGACTTCCACCTTACCCGCGCGGTCTGCGTTGAGTCCGCAAGCTGAAAAGTTATCGTCCCGCTGCTTTCTGCCGCGACCACATAAACGGGTTTCGATGTGAAGGACATGCGAATCGCCTCCTTCTTGAGTAGGCCCTTGTCGCTGAGCGCGGCGAGTGAAGTCTGTATGACTTTCTCCAGTGCCTTGTGGCCGTCAGCTGAAAGGTCGCGCGGGTCCCTGAGCGAAGGTCTGCTGATAACGGGAGTCGGCGCTGGAACCGAAGCGGATGAAGAAGAGCCGCTGTACGAGCTCCCGCTGTATGAGTGCGCTTTTGCTGTTGTGGGGCCAGCAGGCTTTGCAAAATCCGCGCCCGTAATAAGAAGGTTGCGGTTTGGGATGGAAAGGATAAGGAGCGCCACATGGCTGTATGCCGTACGGTCAAGATTGATGCTGCAAGTCGCGTTGCGCTGGCATCCGAAGGGCTGATCGATCAGGCCCTGGCCGTCATGTGATTCAGACAGGATGATCCACGTCTTCGTGTAGTCGAGGAACTTGCGAAGATCCTTTTCGGGGGCGAAGAACGCGCCTATCGCGCCCCAGAAAGCATGCATTTCACCGGAAGCATGTCCATCCCAGAGTGTGTGAGGACTGCTTGCACAACCTATCGCCATGTGCTCGCCGAGATACTTCCATGATGGGTAGACCTTACTGCCTATCATGTGCGCTGCCACACCCATTCCCACCGGAGCATTGTGGCCGCCGCCTTTCCGGTTGTTGTTGTAGGGCCCGCTTGGCTCCGGGAGGATCTTGGGGCGAATTACCAGACGCTGATTGTCGCCAGGTTGGGCGTAGCGGCCAGTTTCGTAAACCAACAGGCTGTCCGCCTCGCTCTTGAGCCAGGAATACTCACCCGTGGGAGGGACCAGAGTCTTGTCCCATTTGCCATCTTTGCCCTGGCTCCATTTTTCAACGACGAAATCGCCTATGTTCTTCATGCCCGTCGGGCATTGATAGCCCACACCTTCCTTGCTCCTGCATGGGCTGGCAGGGTTCTTCAGTCGAATGAGAACGCTTGACCATCCGCCTCCGAACCCATAGGCGAGAGTGCCGTGTTCGGTCTGGCCTGGGCCGCCGAGATAAGCCTGGTGAGTCCTGTCATAGGCGCGCTGGGATATAGGAAGGCCAGCGGCCTGGCAAACCGCTCCAGCCACCATCGACAGTCCGCCGGGACCAGCCATCGCACCATAGCCCTTCGGGCCGCCTTCAGCCACTCGCTTCTCAATCGCGGGAAAGGGGCGGTGCGAGAAACCTCCGCTCGTGTAAGTCATACCCAGTTCGTAACACTGGTTAAGGGCTTCAATCGCCGGCTTGACCGCATTGTCTTTATAAATGTTGTAGTACTCGCCAAGAAAGATCCCCTGATAGCCCCAGCCCCACGTGCACATGCCGCCTGCGTGGTAGTCGTTTCGGCTCTTGGCCAGCTTCTGTCCGTATTCTTTAAACAGTGGCTCGGCCCTTTTGTCGCCAGAGGCGTAGAGAGCGAGTATGCGCTGGGTCGCACCGTGAACCCGCTTCATGGGATGCGCCAGCATGTGGTCGACCAGCTGCTTGCGGAGCTTGTCGGAGCGGGGGCAGTTCCACGGCCAGGTGTTCGCAAATCTTCCTTTGGGCTCAAGTTGGAGCGTAACGTTCTTCCTCTTATTGGGGGATCCGCCTTCGAGTACTATCAGTGTTAGCTTCCCGTCGCTGCCCTGGCTGTCCTCGAGCGCGTGAGCAAGCTCGAAAGGAGGACCTGGCCACCCGCGTCCGCCCTGCTTCCTGTGAAACTTGTGCTCATCAACAAACTGCTTGCCGTTAGCGCCAATTATCAGGTCGCCTGGCTTAACGAGCCCTTTAGCCGGCGATTTGGCGTCCTGAAATACAAACTTGACGGTGAACGCTTTCGGCTGCTCCTTTGTTATCATCGCGCGTATGCCGGTCGGACCGAGATTCATCAGGAACGATCCGTCCTTGCAGGCTGCTACCACTGGCTGATCCAGCGGGTGCTCCATCTTTCGGGCCCATGGCAACAGCTTACCGTCCTCCGTTGCTCCAAGGTGTATCGCATGTGCGTAGCCGCCAATGAGGATTGCAGCAATCAGTGTAGTTCCCAGGACCCGTCTTCTCATAGCCTCTGTCAGCTCCTATTCAATTTGTAGTTCTGAAGCCATATTCGCGCCAATATGCACTCGAGCGCAAAAGTTACAATTCTTCATAATGGTAACCAAGTCTAAATACGTCTGTGGCATTAGAAATATTATTGGGCAATTGCGACAAATATTAAACGTTTGGGCGACACAGGTCTCCGTTTCTTCAATATTTACGCATGCGGTACTCCCTTGGGGAGCATTTCACCAGCTCACGGAACTTTCTGTTGAAATGTCCAATATCATTGAATCCAACATCCATGGCGATATTCAGGACCTTCCTGTCGCTGCTGCGGAGTTCCTGCATGGCAGCCCTGATGCGGCACTGAGCCAGGTAGGCGAAAGGAGGAAGCCCAGTGTAGCTTTTGAATCTTCGGCAAAGGTGCGCTTTGCTGACACCCGCCTCCTCAGCCAGTTCCGCCAGGCTGTGCGCATCGGCAAAGTCCTGCTCGAGTCTTAGTCGGATGCCCTCCAGAAGGCGCCAGCGCACTGAGTCGGACGCGAGTGTCTCGATTCCCTCGGCCTTAGCATGGCGCGCACATATAATAAGGAACGCGCGGAGCGCAGACTCCATCGCTGTTTCGTAGCCAGGAGACATCGCGCTTTGCTCAGAGCAGCAGTATTCCAGCAGGGAAAGCATCGGGCGGTAGTCGCTGAAGTTGAGAAAGCAGCATAATCCTCTCGGCGATCCCGTCATCGGCGCAGGAGGGAATAGGGACCCAATGATCGAAGAGAACTCCGGCGGGAGGGCTGGAAGCGGGTGATTTGCCGGATCCAGGTAGAGGTTGATCACGTCCGCCGCCTCCGTTGCTGTAGTAAGACTGTGCTCTTGACCGTAATGCACGATACCGAGCGAGCCGGGGCCGCATTCCCGGCACATGTCGCCGATCGTGTGAACAGTTCGGCCTGATGCAATGAAGTTTACTTCGAGGACGTCGTGTCCATGCGTGATGGATCCCTCTCCGGCGCGATATTTAGAAAAGCGCTGAATTGCGAAGCCTATTGTCTTGAGCGACTTGAGGCTGCGCTCGTGAAGTCGGATGATGTTATTTGTCATGATTGCCTCTTCCGGGTTGCTCCTCAATATTGCCGCATCGAGCGATCAATATCAACATAGTAAGATGCCATAAGGTGGCTATTATTGATGTCATCGATGGAGGTTATCTGTGACTCATGTTGAGCGCTTCAATGCCGTGATGAATTTCGAGGAAGTCGACAGACTGCCGCGCGTGGAGTGGGCGGGGTACTGGGACAAGACTACTGACCGCTGGATGGCAGAGGGACTGGCTCCGAACAGAGATAAAGAGATGTTTTTCCGGGGCGCTGAGACGTTAAGGGAGCAGCTTGGTCTCGACCCGTGGACACAATTCTGGATGGGTGCGCTTGGACCTGAGACACCTAGAGCACCGCATCACGGTGCGGGTATCCTCAAGACCGAGGCCGGCTATGAGGCCGTGCTGCCCACGCTTTACCCTGAACGGGACTTTTCGCGAGATAATTTTCAGCGGGTCAGGGAGGAGAATGCCGCAGGTGAAAGACTGGTCTGGATAACGTTCGACGGTTTCTTCTGGTATCCTCGCTCATTGTTCGGGATCGAGGCGCACCTGTTCTCATTCTACGACTTCCCTGAACTTATGCATCGTATGAACAATGATCTGGTGGAATACAGCCTGCGCCTGCTTGACGAGTTCTGTGAGCAGGTTTGCGTGCCGCAGTTCATGACTTTTGCCGAGGACATGAGTTACAATCACGGATCGATGTGTTCCAAGCAGCAGTTTGATGAGTTTCTTGCGCCGTATTACAAGCGTATCGTCCCGGCGCTGCTCGATCGCGGAATCCGGGTGTTTGTTGACTCGGACGGTGATGTCATGCCGCTTATTCCCTGGCTGAAGGAAGTGGGGGTAGAGGGGATACTGCCGCTGGAGCGGATGGCTGGGGTGGACGTTGCCAAGATTCGTGCTGAGCATCCTGACTGGCTCATGATCGGCGCTTATGACAAGACAGTGATGAAGGATGGCCCGGAGGCCCAGCGAGCGGAGTTTGAGCGACTGCTGCCCACGGCAAGGATGGGTGGTTTCATCCCCAGCGTGGATCACCAGACTCCGCCTGACGTTTCGCTGGAGAACTACCGCAGCTATCTTGGCCTGCTGAAAGAGTACGCGGCCAAGCAGTCTGGTTAGCTGATCACGGCTGTCCCGGCCGCTGGGACATTCAGGCTATGGACGCCCGAGCCGAAGTCGCGTGTCTCATCGAGAACTTTCTCGCCGGTGCAGGTCCAGATCTCAACCTTTCGGTCTCCGAGGTCGGCTGGCAGCTCGATAACAACGTGATCGCGGAGTGTTCCGTTGGCGAGGATGATTTGGCGTGATTCAATCTCGGGCAGAGGAACAAAACCGTCTGCATATGCTGCCGCCGCAACCTTTGACTCCGTCTCGCTGATGACTGCGGGATAACTGTGGTCGGGATGCATAGGCTGGATCTTGCCGTCGATGAGCACATCGCGGTGCTCACGCCAGAAGGCGCAGTAGCGCCTGATCATGTCAACGTGACTCTTAGGCACTTCGTCGAGCCTGACAGATATTTGCGGTACGGTGAACATTGCGTGGATCAGCTGCATGGCCGCACTTTCGACGGTGTCCTCGTAATGCCACATGACCATGTCGGAATGAACGGCGGTATCACCGGTCAGTCCGCGCAGGAGCATAGAGCCTATTCTGTTGCCTGCCGCGTTGTTGGGTTCATCGCCGACGCGGAAGATGTTTCCATACTTACGCATGGCCGGTCCTATATAGCCCTGGCGGAATTCGATCATGACGTCCGGCTTTATCGCCTGGAGTCGGGTGATAACATCGCTCATCAGGCGGTCAGCGGCTTCGGGTACGGACTGATAGTCGCGTCCGTCGCCAAATGAATCCTTTGTCTCCTCGACCGTGCCGAAGCAGTCAATGAAATCGAGTTTGAACCCGTCCAAGTCGTAGTCGTTGATGCAGCGCTCGTAGACGCCAATCAGGTATTCACGTACCTCCGGGAATCTCGGGTCGAGGGTGAACCACTGCCTGTCCGTATGGTTGTCAGGATGCGTAAGGCACTTGTCTTTGAAGCGTTCAAAGTTCTTCGCGTTCCTTCCCATGAACGGCACGCTGAACCATAGCAGGTATTTCATGCCGATCTCGTGGACCCTCTGGACGTGCGCGCGCATATCTGGGAACTTGCTCTCTGCCGCTTCCCAGTCACCGCAGTATGAGTATCCGCGTTTGAGGTCGTCGGTCTGCCATCCGTCGTCTACGATGACAGCTTCCATTCCGAGCTCCTTTGCCAGCTTGCATTCTTTTTCGATGGCCTCCGGCGTGATGCCGAGGTGGTAGCTGTACCAGGTGGAATAGAAGGGCAGTCGTGCGGTCTCAGGGACCTTAGCGGGCGTGTATTCCGGCATGGAAGCCCACCAGTTGGAAACGCCCGAGAGCGCATCCCAGAATTTCCGGTCGCGCCTGTTGTCGAATCGTACGGTTGTCTTGTATTCGGTCAGTGGAGGTACGGGGTCGACGAGCAGTTCTATTCCGAAAGTGATGCAGGCAGTTTCCTCGGCATGCCTGGCACTCAGCTCACATGTGTTAATCGCATCGGCCACTGCGAATGTTAAACGGTGGTCGCCTGAGTAGTTGAAAGTGCAATAGACGGGCGCCTGCTGCGCAGCGCTTGCCCTGAGCTTTCCTCCGCCCATGCCGCAGAGCGCGTAGCGCCACTGGGTGCCGGTACGAAGCTGGAGGTCAATTGACTTCGTGACCCATTCCAGTTTGACTGGGTTGGGCCGGGTGGGCTCTTTCGCCGTGAGCGTCAGGTCGAGGTACTCGATGCCGGGTTCTTCGCCTGCACGAGTATTGAGTGTGACAGTCATCCCCGGATTGTCATGTTTCACATCTATTGAGCAGCCGGCTATCTCTGTAGTCATACGTCGTCCTTTGTATAGTTGCGCGAAAGGGGAAAGATAGCGTCACGTGCGCGACGCGACAAGCCTAGAGCGAGGTCGCTGTAATTCGGTACCGCGCGGGTGGGGCATGATATTCCCGCGTAAACACTCTCGTGAAATGATTGCGGTCCCAAAAGCCAGAAGAGTCGGCTATGGCTTCAATTGTCGCCTCAGTTTCCCTGAGCATAACGGCGGCATGCTCGAGGCGAATGCGAAGGTGTTCTTTTTGCGGGGATGTGCCCGTAGCTGATCTAAAGAGGCGCAGGAGGGAAGCTTCGGACATGTTGAGCCACGCGGCGATCTGACTGTTGCTGAGTCGGGATCCGATGTGTTCTTTCATTAGACGGTGTGCTTTCTCAATTCGGCTGTCTGATATGGGAGCGCGAAGCAGGTCGGCCGGGACTTGACGGAGGGCGTCGGCAGTTAGAGCCAACATGGAGCTTCTGAACAGGTGCTCGTCGTTCAGCTCGAGAGCCTCCCTGAGCTTTAATTCCAGGGTGGGATTTGCGCTTACGAAAAGAGGATCTGGTTTTTTAAGGCGGATTGAGCAGTTGAAGTGAGCGTAGTAGAGGGTGAACGGGCCGCTGGATTTTCCGCGGATCGGACTGTCGGGCGGTATTATGCAGAGGGCTTTGGGCAAGAGCGCCCATTCGCGTCTACTCGACTGCAATGCGGCGCCCCTGGTAGTGGCAAGGTAACAGCGCCAGAATGTGCTGCGCAGGACGGGGTCCCCCCAGTTCTGTACCTGATCATACGAGCAGTGGAAGAGCTCCAATGATATACCGGCTGTGTGCAGAGGGGTGACTGTATTGTGCATATATAATATCGTATGGTCTATATTAGACGCTCTTGCAAGATTATATAGTGCATAAATCAATAAAGGGAGGAAACATGAGCGGCTCATCAGGCAAGCAGGTTTTACGTGATTTGGCGAAGCGCTATGCGGAAATAGCGGCAGATCCGCGCCAGCAGGAGACCATAGACGGATGGAAGCGCCTCAACGGCTTGCAAGAGACCCGCCCAATGGTGCGCGTCGATCAGCTGCCATGGCATGAGCTGCCATGGGGCGAGGACAAGATGGTTAGCAAAGATGATCCTCTTCTCGGTAAGACACCTGGGTACTGGTCGCTCGAAGGTAACATGCGCCGTACAATCTACGCGTGGGAGAATTTCAAGGCGGACATGGTCGTGCTGCCCTATATAGGCATCGCGAAGACCGCCCGGCGCTGCGCTATCGGTCCGGACGCAAAGATTGAGTCCAAAGGCCTGTCCAAGCATTTCGAGGAGCAGCTGGGAACCATCGAGGAGGTCGAGGCCCTGGAAGCCCCCATTGTTGAGATAGATCCTGAGCTTGACCAGCAGCGGCTCGAGCAGGCCAGTGATATTTTTGACGGCATTATGCCCGTAAAGCTTGTAGGCCGTGGGCGTCATACCGGTTTGTGGGATGGGATCACCTGCAAGATATCTCCGGAGCGGATGCTTTATGACCTGATTGACAGGCCTGAGTATGTCCATGTGCTGATAAGTAAATTTGTCGAGATGGAGAACAGGGTTCTCGATCAGTTTGAAGAGCACGGCCTCCTCGAGGCGGCCCCTCCTGACATTCATTGCACCGGTGCGTTTACCGACGAGCTGCCTTCTAAGGATTATGACGGCAAGAAAGCCGCTGCAAAGGACACGTGGTGCTTTACGATGGCTCAGATGTTCTCGGAAGTCTCTCCCGCCATGCAGGAGGAGTTCGACATACTGCCGCTCAAACCATTGGTAGAGCGATATGGGCTGACATACTACGGCTGCTGCGAACCGCTGCACAATAAGATTGATATAATTCGCAGGAACCTAAGCAACGTCAGGAAAATATCGATAAGCCCCTGGGCCGACAAGGAAGTTGCCGCGGCAAATATACATGGCGACTATGTGTTCTCTGCAAAGCCGAATCCTGCTCATGTGGCAATGGTATCTCTCGACAAGGACCTCATCCGCAAGGACCTTGAAGAGACTGTCGAGATCTGTAAGCGCCACAACACACCATGCGAACTCATCCTTAAGGACGTCAGCACTGTGAATAACGACCCAAGCCGTTTGATGGAATGGGAAAAGATCGCTATGGATGTTGTGGGCTCTTGAAGAGAAGTATGAGGGATGAAATCTGAGGTCTGAAAGGGACGGGTGCTCTTTGCTGTGCCGGTAATCAGCCATCAGTGCCCAGTGATCAGTGGAGCAAGTAACGACCCTTGTTTGGTTGGGTTGACATTGTTGGTCGACACTCTATCTTTAGTGGTCTACTGATTACGCACAAAGGAGCGCGCGGAAATGGAACACATCCTGTGGAGCGAGGATTACCTGGAGGTCGGCACTGATGCCGAGATAGAGCTTAAGTATCACGACAAAGAAGCCGAAGGCGAGCAGCGGAAGGTTTGGGAAACGCAGGCTTACCCCCTTGGCAATGGACGTCTCGGGTGCACGCTTTTTGGCGACCCAAAAAGGGAACGCGTCCAGTTTAACGAAGAATCTCTATGGGTTGGAAACGAAGAATGCACAGGCGCTTACCAGCCTTTTGGCGATGTGATCATAGATGTTGATGCGGGATGCGGGGATCGGGATGCGGGATCGGGGATAAGGGATGAGAATCCTCGCTACGCTAATTACAGAAGAGAGCTCGATATCGCTCGAGCAGTACAGACTGTGTCTTATGAATCGAACGGTGTGAATTACAAGCGAGAATGTTTCATCAGCTCGCCGGCGCAAGTGCTGGTGTTGCGTCTCACTGCTGATCGCCCGGGGGTGCTCAGCGGCAAGGTCCAGATGAAGAGCCTTCAGCCGGTTGAGGTGACTGCGGCAGATTCAACAATCACGATGACCGGCAATACGGGTGATCTCTGGTACTGGAGATTGATGGAAAGGGAGCCTGCTCGCCTGTGGGGGAGCCGCGAATTTTGTTCAGATAACAATATCGACCAGGACTTCGAGGCGCGACTTCGTGTTCTGAGCACGGGCGGATCTTTGGAGACGTCGGATTCGGTCGTAGCTTTCGATGGGTGCGATAGCGTGACGGTTCTTCTTGGTGCGGCGACGAGCTTCCTGAACGAGCGCGAGAAGGGATGGCGGGGAGAAGATCCGCATGAGCGGATTTCGAGGCAACTCGAAGCAGCGGCGGGGCGAAGCTTTGACGAGCTCCTTGGGGAGCATGTGAGCGATTTCAAGGCGATCTACGGAAGGGTGGCGCTGGATCTGGGTGCGACTCCCGCGGAGATAGCAGGACTGTCGACCCCTGAGCGCGTCGCCCAGTATGGTGAAGACTATAGAAGCTCTGGCGGGAGTGATGACAGGGGTCTGGAGGTGCTGCTTTACCAGTATGCCCGCTACCTTATGATTTGCAGCTCGAGGCCCGAAGATGTAGTGCTTCCGACAAACCTGCAGGGAATATGGCTCTTTAATAAGCACCCCTCATGGCGCTGTGATTTCCATACGGACATAAACATCCAGATGAACTACTGGTTTACGGACGCGGCAAACATAGGTGAATGCTATCTCCCGTTCGCGCAATGGGTAGACTCGATCCGGGAAGTGCGTAAGGAGGAGACAGAGCGAGTTCTTGGCGTGAAGCGCGGGTGGCTGATGCGTTCAGAGAACGGGCTTTACGGCGGTTCGACCTGGCACATACAGAAGGGCGATTCGGCCTGGCTGTGCCAGAATCTGTGGGAACACTTCGCTTTCACTCGCGACAGGGCATTTCTTGAGCGATACGCGTATCCAGTCATGAAGGAGATAAGCGAATTCTGGGTCGATCACCTTAAGGAGCGGAGTGACGGTATTCTGGTGGTGCCGGAGGGGAGGTCGCCAGAGCACGGACCGGTGGGAGTCGACGGCGTAACTTACGACCAAGTCCTCTGCTGGGACCTCTTTAACAACACAATCGAGGCATCAGGGGAATTGGGAATCGACGAGGAGTTCAGGTCTGAACTCAAAGAAAAACGGGACAGGCTCTTGGGCCCCCAGATAGGGAAATGGGGCCAGCTCCAGGAGTGGATGGAGGACATCGATGATCCAGAGGACGATCACCGCCACATCAATCATCTGATCTGTGTTTACCCCGGGCGGCAGGTGCATCCGGCAATCGATTCCGCGATGGCTGAGGCAGCCCGGGTAGGGCTGACTGCGAGGCGCGATCACGGCGAGGAGCACCCGGGATGGAGCCGCGTTTGGAAATCATGCATCTTTGGCCGCCTGGGTAGAGGGGACGACGCTCACAACGAGCTGGCGTGCATGATGTCCAAGAAACTTTACAGTAACATGTGGACTACTCATCCGCCGTTTCAGATCGATGCCAATTTCGGCTATGCTGCCGGTGTCCATGAGATGCTCGCGCAGAGCCACTTGACGGTCGGAGAGGTGTCAGGTGGCGGGCGTCAGACGGCGGAATCAGATAATGAGGCCGAGTGTGGTGCGAGCTATGGGGAAGAGCGGGAGAAGGGCGCGCGGATTATCCATTTATTGCCCGCTCTGCCGAAGGCGTGGCCAAGCGGGAGGATCAAAGGGATGCGACTGAGAGGCGGCTACGAGCTCGACATGAGTTGGCAGGACGGACGCCTGACTGAGGCGGCGATCGGGGGTGTCAGTAATGACAAGGACGAGCTGGAAGTCCGTTACGAGGGTGCGAGCAGGTTTGTTTCTGTGGGTAAGGGCGAAAGCGTTTCACTGGACTTTTCCTGAATCCTGCTTGTTTGTTTTTGCGCATCGAACTATTGTCCGAGCGTAAGCTTTTCAACAAAGAATGGGGTGCGATAAATGCAGGAACTACTTATTCCCGTGAAGAAACTGAAGAAGACCAGCGGCCGCTTTGCCTGGGACCCAAAGCCGGTCCTCATCAGCCCTTTTGCGGAAGACCAGCTTCCTCTACAGCAACTGGCAGGCACGCTGAAGGCTGAATGCGCAATCAGGGCCCGGTTTCGCAGGGATCCATCGAAGGATCACACACTTATCGTGCGCCGCAGTGACCGTTTTTCCAACCTGGAGGCATACCGTATTGATATAGCCAAGGATGGCATAGAGGTAAGTGCCCGGACATCAGCCGGCGCCTACTATGCTGTCCAGACACTCAGGGGGCTGATTAAGATTCATGGCTCGAAGCTGCCTTGCTGCGTCATTACGGATGAACCGGACTTCTGGCGCCGTGGGATCTATCTTGACTGTTCGCGTGGAAAGGTGCCGACCATTGAAACACTGAAACTCCTGGTCGAGTATTTGGGGTCCATCAAGATCAATGAACTTCAGCTTTATATCGAAAATGTGTTTACCTTCAGGAGCCATCCTGAGATAGGCCGCGGATTCAGCCCATTTACTCCTGAAGACATCCTGGAAGTGCAGGATTACTGCAAGCTTCACCATATACGGCTTGTGCCGTCCCTGACCAGCTTCGGGCATTTCGAGAAGATCCTGGGCCTGCCCGCGTATTCACACCTCAGCGAAATGGCCGGGATCGAGGGAAGTGGAGCTGGAAGCACTCTTTGCCCGGGTGATCGCGGGTCGGTAAAGATCCTGGATGACATGTATGGTGATTTTGTACCGCTGTTTGAGGCTGAGGACTTCAATGTGTGCGGAGACGAGCCGTGGGAGCTCGGTAAGGGGCGCAGCCGTAAACGCGCGGAGAAGGTCGGACTTGGGCGCGTCTACCTTGATTTCATCAAGAAGATCCACAAGCTCTGCGAGAAGCAAGGAAAGCGCATGAACCTTTGGGGAGATATCGTCCTCAATCACCCTGAGATAATCCCCGACATTCCGCAGGACGTAACAATGCTGAACTGGGAGTACACGCCCATGGGGCCGCGCATCAGGAGGACTCATGAATTCGCCAATGCCGGATTAAACATAGTTGTGTGTCCCGGGACTTGGGGGTGGGGGACCCATACCTCGCGGCTGCAGAGGTCCATGGACAACGTCAGCGGCTTTGCGAGGGTCGGCAGGAAGTATGAGGCCGAGGGCCTTCTGAATACGGACTGGGGAGATGGCGGTCACAGGAACACCCTGGGCGTGAGCTTTCACGGCTACGCTCACGGGGCCGCCCACGCGTGGCACGGCCGGGGTGTTGATGACAACACTTTTACAAAGACCTTCTGCTCGCAGGTGCTGCGGACCAGCGCGCGTTCGGTACCGGAACTGATAAGGAAGGCGGGTGCTGTTGAAGAGGTCATAAACGAGTCGCCTTACTACGCCCTCGGCGGACCCATTGACGGCAAGAACCGTTATGGGAAAGGGTTTCCCCGAATCACTCCTGTCAGCCGCAGGATTAAGGAGATTGGGCTTGCCGATGACGCCGGATGTCGCAAGGTGCTGCGCGATCTTGACGGATGGCAGGCGACTCTCGATCAGGTCAAGAGCCAAGACGTGTTTGCCCAGGTTGTCCGGGAAGGCCTTGCCGTTGGTGTGCGTATGGATGAGCTGATGTGCAGGAAGTTCCAGCTTGCAGCTGCCCTGAGATCGGGCAAACGTGTTCCGCTGGCACAGCTTGACACCCTGGCGCTGGACATAGGGTCCTGTGCCGAGGTCTTCGCGGAACACTGGCTTAAGCGCAACAGGGTATCGCGCCTGAAAGAGAACTTGCAGCTGTTCAAGGACAACATAAGCGAGTTGGCCAGTATCGCGGGTGCGTAGCAGGCCCGTTTACTCGTAGGCTCGAGCCGGGCTTGTCGATCACGTGCGCCTGAACAACTCAGATGTTGTCTATGATCGCATTGAGCGTATCGCTCGGGCGCATGGCTTTTGATGCCAGCACAGGATTGGGCATGTAGTAGCCGCCTATGTCAACCGGTTTTCCCTGTACGGAGTTGAGCTCGTCGACAATCGCAGGCTCTTTGTCCCTTAACTCCTGTGCCGGGCCTGCAAAGCGCTCCTTGATCGTGGCGTCCTTATTCTGGGCAGCCAGCGCCTCCGCCCAGTACAGCGCGAAATAGAAATGGCTCGCCCTGTTGTCAGGCTCGTTGACCTTACGGGAAGGCGACCGTCTTTCCTCTAGGTACTTCGATACGGCCTGGTCCAGCGTCTGCGCGAAGATCGATGCATCGGGGTTGTCTGTGGTACTGGCTATGTGCTCGAAAGAGACACCCAGGGCCAACATTTCGCCCAACGAGTCCCAGCGGAGATGGTTCTCAGCGAGGAATTGCTGGACGTGCTTCGGTGCGGACCCTCCGGCGCCCGTTTCGAAAAGCCCCCCTCCGTTCATGAGTGGGACGATTGAAAGCATTTTCGAACTGGTCCCAAGCTCCAGTATAGGGAACAAGTCGGTAAGGTAGTCGCGAAGAACATTCCCGGTAACCGAGATGGTATCCTGCCCCGAACGAGTACGCTCAAGGGTAGCGTTCATGGCATCTACCGGCGAGAGAATGGTGATGGAGAGGCCGTCTGTATCGTGGTCCGCAAGGTACAGGTTCACCTTCTTTATGAGCTCGGCATTATGCGCCCGGTCCTTGTCCAGCCAGAATATAGCGGGGGAGCCCGTTGCCCTTGCCCTTGTGACGGCGAGCTTTACCCAGTCGCGTACAGCGGCGTCCTTGGTCTGGCACATCCGGAAGATGTCGTCCCTTTCAACCGCCTGCTCGAGAAGGCTTGTCCCGGTGCTGTCAACTACCCTGAAGACGCCCTTGCCCTGCGCGACAAAGGTCTTGTCGTGCGAACCATATTCTTCCGCTTTTTGTGCCATCAGTCCTACATTCGAGACGCTTCCCATTGTTGAAGGATCGAAGGCCCCGTTCTTCTGGCAGTCCTCGATTACAGCCTGGTACATAGTCGCGTATGATCGGTCTGGGATGAGCGCCTTGGTGTCATGCAGCGCACCGTCAGGCCCCCACATCCTTCCGCCGTCACGGACGACAACCGGCACAGATGCGTCGATTATGACATTGTTCGGCAAATGCAGGTTTGTGATGCCCTTCTCTGAATCCACCATGGCGAGCTTTGGGCGCGACTTGTAAATGTCCTCTATATCCGACTCTATCCCGGCTCTTTGCTCCGCGGGCAGGGTGGAAATCTTTTCGTAAAGGTCAGCGATGCCGTGGTTTGGGTCGAACCCGACCTCTCTCAATAAATCAGCGTGTTTCGTCAGGACGGGTTCGTAGAAGACATCAACAGCGTGTCCGAATATCAGCGGATCGGAGACTTTCATCATAGTTGCCTTGAGGTGAAGAGAGAGGAGGAGGTCCTGCTTGCCGGCATCCGCGATCTGGTCGGCATAGAACTGGCGCAGGGCGGCAGCGCTCATCGAAGCGGTGTCTATGACTTCTCCCTTTTGAAGACTGATGCCGTCCTTGACGACCAGCACTTCACCGTCTTCTGCGACAAACTCGATGGAGGCCGTGGTCTCGTGGGGAACAGTGTAGGACGTCTCGGAGCCAAAGAAATCGCCATCCGGCATGTATGCTACGTGGGCTTTTGAATCCGCGGACCATTCCGCGAGTCTGGCTGGATGTTTCCTGGCGTAATCCTTGACGGAGGCGGCTGACCTGCGGTCCGAGTTTCCCTCGCGCAGGACCGGATTGACAGCGCTCCCCAGTACCTTAGAAAAGCGGGCCTTAAGGGCTTCGGCCTCGCCGCTCGATCCTGCCTCGGGGTAATCAGGCAGATCATATCCCTTGCCCTGCAGCTCCTTGAGCGCTGCCTGGAGCTGAGGCACCGACGCGCTGATATTGGGGAGCTTTATGATATTGGCCTCCGGTGTTTTCGCCATTTCGCCCAGCCTGGACAGATGGTCAGGGATTCTCTGCTCCTCGGTGAGGCGGTCAGGGAAATTGGCAATGATCCTGCCTGCCAGTGAAATGTCTGCCTGCTCGATCTCGATTCCTGTTCCATTTGTAAACGCCCTGATTATTGGGAGCAGGGAATGGCTCGCCAGAGCGGGGGCTTCATCGACCATTGTGTATGTAATCTTTGCCATAACGTTCCTTGTCTCGCAGCTGTAGCTGTATCTTTATGGTTAGTGTAAAGTCAGTCCTTGTTTTTACCAAGGAAACTGCATTCGGAAACAGGAATTCTCATATCCATTGCGGTACCGTGATCGCGATGATCCAGGTATTCGCCGGCGCCGCCGGCCACCCGTCCGAGCGCAAAGGCCAGAAAGGGCAGGTCTATTGCCCGTTCAACTGTCAGCTTCTTCTCGAGAAGAAGGGGCCATGCGATGCCCATGCAAACGCAAGTCAGCGCAGCGTCGACGTTTACGGCATGTGCTTTACTCGTGGCCTTCTGTTTCATCATCTCCCGCGTAAGGCGATGATAGAAGTCGAGGAACACGTTATACACCTTCTGTTCGGCCAGCCATTTGCTGAGAATCCGCTCCCGCGGATCATAGTTCACTGACTCCGTATTGAAAACGGGATGGCCAAGGCACGGGATCTTCTCGTAGTCGACACCCAGCTCTTTTGCGTTCGCCTTCTTCTTTTTGAAGTCGCCAACGAACTGAGCGACCAGTTTGTCAAGGTCCGGTGCTCCCTTCCGGGAATAGGGGTCGACCAGCCCACTCTGCGCGAACACCTCGATCAGCATCTTCGCGGACCTCTTTCCGTTGCCGCCGTGCACGCTGCCTATAGCACCAAGGGTCGCAATCATGGCGGTATTCGGTTCGTTTCCTGCGGAAGCTGAAAGCTTGGCCGCCTGCGCGGATATCGTCCCGGGACCATTTGTCAGCGCAGCCTGAAGACACATATCGAAGGCCACTG
>JBFIFS010000015.1:0-33449 GCA_041602695.1 Kiritimatiellia bacterium | reverse complement strand
TCCAAGGATAAGACCGGGCTCCTCATAGTTACTTCGTTCTGCGACAGACCGGAGCGCGAAATCTTTCTCAGGCTTGCACGGCACATGCGCGTGCTCATAATTTGCCACCCGTCCAACCCAGGGCTGGAACAGATGCGTGACGCTGGATTGGGCGTAATACCTTTTGATGATGGGGCAGGCTCGCCGCGCGACCTTTCCTGCATAATCGCAAAGGCCGTATCAGAACACTCGATTAACGCAGTGTATGCGCCCAGGACCGAAACTCTCGCTGCCGCAGCTAGAGCTCTTAAAGAGAGCGCCACAAAGATTATTGGGTATCGGGGAACCACAGGGCATCTAAGCGTCGTAGATATCGGCCCCAGGCTGACCTACACCAATCCCAGGATTGACGCCATCATCTGCGTTTCAGAAGCCGTAAGGACCTATCTTGCAAGAAAGGGCATTTCTCCGGAGAAGCTCATATCCATACCTAAAGGACACGATCCAAATTGGTATGCACCTGCCGATCGCGATGTAATTACCGGCCTCGGAATACCCAGGGACGCATTCATCATCGGCTTTGCCGGTCGGGCCCGAAGAATCAAAGGCGTGGGCTATCTCGTTCGGGCGCTGCGCCATATCCCAGCTGAAATAAACCCTCACCTGCTGCTTGCGGGAGATATCGATGATTACGTACTGAAAGCAATGCTTCGCCGCAACTCGGTTTCACGGCAAGTTCATTGTGCCGGCTTCAGGGAGGACGCGGCCAGCCTCATGGGCGCATGTGACGCGTTTGTGATGCCATCACTGAAGAGAGAGGGCCTCCCACGCGCACTCGTGGAGGCCATGGCCCAGGGTGTGCCTTCCGTCGCAACCAGAGTTGGCGGCATCCCCGAGCTCGTCGAAGACGGTGTATCGGGACTGCTGGTGCCCCCGCGCAGCGCCTCCGCTCTCGCACGCGCATTAACAGCCATTGCGACGGACAAGGCGGAGGCCAACGCCATGGGAGCCAGGGCGCGTGAGCGCATAGACAGCTGTTTCCACATAGACAGGACGGTCGACAAGATGCTCCCGATCTTCACGGGCTGAGCGCCGACACGCGAGTTGCCACTTGCCTCACGCATGCATCTGGATTATCGTCGGCTGAAGATGATTGCAGATTTTCATATACATACACCACTCTGCAAACACGCTGGCGGAACTCCAGAGGCGTACGTTGCAAGAGCCAAGTCGCTCGGCCTGAAAAAGATCTGCCTCACGGACCATGCTCCCGCCCCCGATGGCTACGACCCTACAAACCGCATGGAAATAGGGTCCTTCCCGGAATACCGGCGAATATTCGATGAGGTCTCCGCCTCGTCACAGATCCCGGTCCTGTGGGGAGTCGAAGCCGACTACTATCGCGGTAATGACGGATTCCTGGAGCAATGGCTTCCCGAACAGGACTTCGATTTCGTGCTCGGATCCATCCACTACATTGGAACCTGGGGCTTCGACAATCCGGATGAAATCAGCACTTGGAAGGCCGCTGCCGGCGAAAAGGTGGAGCAGTTCTGGCGGGAATATTTTGCGCTGGTTTCGGAGATGGCCGGGACAGGCCTCTATGACGCGATCGCTCACATCGACCTACCCAAGAAGTTTTCATACCGGCCGCCTGAGCAGCGCATACCGGACATCGTCTGCCCGGCCCTCGACAGCATCGCGGAAGCCGGCATGGCCATGGAGATAAACACGTCCGGCCTCCGGCGCCCCGTCCACGAAATCTATCCTTCCCTGCAGATCCTGGAACTCGCGAGGGAGCGCGATATACCTGTGATTTTCGGGTCTGACGCCCATCAGCCGCGAGACGTTGGAGCGGACTTTGTCCGGGCGATCAAGCTCGCCCGGGATGCCGGGTATACCGAATACGTTACATACGAGGGGCGCGAGATGAAAAGCGAAGCCCTTCCCGCATTGGGGAAAAGCAGCGGCTAGAGCGCAGCTGTTACTGGCCGGCCATTTTCCCAAGCTGAATCACAGGCAGCAGCACGGACAGCGCCACCAATAAGACGAATCCGCCAACGAAAATAAGGATGGCCGGCTCAAGCATCCCCAGGGACCGGGTTATGTAGTTTTCCCACATGCGGGTATACCTGTCTCCAGCCCTTGCCGTCATACGCTCCAAACCGCCGGCCGCTTCACCAACCGCAAGCCACTCCGCGATAACATCGGCAATAAACGGCACATTCTTCATGGCTTCCGAAAGCTTAGCACCGTGTCGAATGCCTTCGGCCTGCTCAGCGCACAGCCGCGCTATCCAGCGGCTGCCCGTGGCTCGGCCGGAAAGAATGACAGCGTCAATTACCGACACACCTCCTTCCAGGAGAAGGGCCATGGTCTTTGAAAAACGCTGGCAGACAAGTATCCGATACCCTTTCCCATAAAGGGGCAAGCGGAAGGCCGCACGGTCACATTTCTCAGCAAAATCATCGTCCCCGCGAATCCTGAAAACCAGATACGCAAGGCCGGCGGCTATGATTCCGAGAGGAACCCAGCCCCAGCGAAAGATGAACGATCCAAACGCCATCATGAAAAGCGTGAGCTTAGGAAGACTGCTTGCCTCAGAGCCCAGCGCGTCTATGGTCCTGGGAATCAGGATGCCGAGCATCATGATAGCAGCGCAAATACCGACAGTCAGAATCAGCGCCGGATATATCAGCGCCGTCTGTATCTTCTCTTTCAACTGCTCACGTTCTTCGAGGAAGTCGGCCAGCCTTGCCAGCATCAGCTCCATCGCCGCGCTCTTCTCGGCCGACTCGATCATGGCCTGCTCAAAACGTCCAACTGAATTCCCAGCGGAGCCGAGAGCCGCGGAGAGCCGTGCTCCCTCCCTGACGCTGTCGCGTACCTGTGAGAGAAAGACGCCCCGCGATGAAGCTTCCGAGGCCTTTATCATCGTGTCAAAAGCCTTGTCAACAGGCAGTCCCGCTGACAGCAGCTCAGACAGTTCGCGGTATATCGAGGACCGGTCTGCCGTATTCAGTCGCACCGCGCGCTCTGACAAAGCAACCTTCTCGGCCAGCACCTGCTTTGCCGCGAGCTTCTCCCTGGCTTCCTTGATGCTGTCCGCTTCGATGAGACCCCTGACGCTTTTGCCGTCAGTACTGAATCCGGAATATTCGTAAGTTTTCATTAGAAACTGGTCTTCTCCCCTGCCCCGGAAGAGCGGGCATCTACCCGATTACATCCAAAACTTCAGAGATGGAGGTCTTACCGGCGAGGATTTTGGCCACGCCGTCAGCGCCAAGGGAAATCATACCAGACTTGAGCGCGGCGCTCTGAAGCGCACCAGAATCAATATCTCTCTTCCGCATAAGCTCCCTGACGTCCTCTCCCACCCTGAAAAGCTCGAATATACCGAGCCTGCCCGAGTATCCCTCCAGGCAATCGTCACATCCGTTCGCCTCCCGGACCGTCTTGCCCTCCAGCTGGGCTCCAAGCCGGCCAAGCCGGGCAGCGTCCTCGGCCGTTGCCTTGACCTTCCTGCTGCACTTGGAACACAGCTGTCGTACCAGGCGCTGCGCCAGGACACCCTCTAAGCATGAAGAAATAAGAAAGGGCTCTACGCCCATGTCAACAAGCCTGATTACGGAGGAAATAGCGTCATTAGTGTGGAGTGTCGTGAAAACCAGGTGACCTGTCAGCGACGCCCTGATTGCTATTTCAGCCGTTTCCAGGTCGCGGGTCTCACCGACGAGTATGACATCAGGGTCCTGCCTGAGAATATGGCGGAGCCCCGAGGCAAAGGTGAGCCCTATCTTCGGCTTAACCTGGATCTGCCCAATATCGGGCAGCTGGTATTCGATCGGCTCTTCGATTGTCAGTATGTTGAGCCGCTCCGAATTCAGGGTGTTAAGGGCTGCGTAAAGGGTGGTCGTCTTTCCGGACCCGGTCGGGCCTGAGACAACGATCATGCCGTTCGGCCGCTCCAGAAGCTCGTTGAACTGGTCCAGGCACGCATCGGACATCCCCAGCACACCCAGCGGGAGCAGTGAGGAATCCCTGTCGAGCAGACGCAGCACTACGCGCTCGCCCTCCGCAACCGGCACAGTTGAAACACGAATATCTATCTCCCTTTCCCCTACACGAACCTTTGCCATCCCGTCCTGGGGCAGACGCTTTTCGGCTATGTCCATACGGCCCATAACCTTCAGCCTCGAGACGAGGGACTCCTCAACATGCCTTGGTGGGGAAGACTGTTCGTACATCGCACCGTCGATGCGATAGCGTATCCTGAGCTTTGACTCAAATGGTTCAACGTGGATATCAGAGGCCTTCTTCTTTACGGCATCAAGGAGAATAAGGTTTACCAGCTGGGTAACCGGCGCGTTCGCAGACACGGAGAGAAGGTCGTCACTTCGCGATGCCTGCCTGGCCTCCCCATCATGAAGCGGCATATCCTTCAGGAAATTGTCGGGGGAGTCGTCCTTGCTGAAATAGCATTTCTCTATGCACTTAAGGATCTGCTCCTTCGAAGAAAGGACCGCTTTAAGCTCACAGCCAAGCAGGAGAGACACGTATTCCTGGGCGCTAACATCCGATGGATCGGAAACCAGAAGGCATTTCTCGCCCTCAAACCTGATCGGCAATACTACGTTGGATCTCGCCCATTCTACCGGAAGACCCGATATCAGCTCCGCGTCCAGCGCCGCATCGGGAACAGCATCGAGGGCCTGGATTCCATAGTCCGCAGCAATCGCACCGAGCGATGCGGAATCATTCCTTGTCTCGCTCATTGGCTGAAAGCCCCGTTTTCTTTTCCCAGTCCTCAAGAACCGTCTGGGCTGCGGCCGCGTCCGTCACGATACGGGGCGTAACAAAGATGAGGAGGTTGCTCTGCTCTTCTGACTCGCTGGTGTGCCGGAAGAGCCGCCCTATGATGGGAATGGCCCCGAGCAGGGGCACCCTTTTCTCGGAAACTATCCTGTCCTCCCTGGTGAGCCCGGCTATGACTATCATCTTGCCGTCAGGAACAGTGACCGTAGTGCTCACTTCCCTCTTGGCGATTGTAGGAGCAAACGTCGTTCCGGCCGGGCCGGGATCAACAACCGCCTCGATACTGGGATTGAGCTTCATCTTCACTTCGCCCCCGGGAATTATATGCGGCGTGAGCTTAAGCTTGATGCCTACATCCACACGCTCGATATTCTCTATCACATCGCGGGTGCTGCCGGTCCCGCCCGATATAGTCGACTTCAGGATGGGGATCTCGTCCACGACATTCATTGAGGCCTCGATGTTGTTCTGCTGCGTCAGTGAAGTCTCGGAGACAATCTTGAAGTGACCGCTGCGCTTGACCGCGTCAATGTTCAGGTAAGCCGGATAGCTGGCAACAAGGTTGCCATCGGCATCGAGCCTGTTGCCGTATGCCACCCCCACGGTCAGCCCCTTCGGGAAAATCCCGCCCTGTATGGCATTCATAAGGTTTTCGGCACCCTCTTTGAGGGTGTGCCCGCCCTGTATTACGGAGTCGCCTATCGAGTCGGGACTGTCCAAGGCCGCCAGGTCGACCCCCAGCTCAAGCCCGTCGTTTCGGCTGTGCTGCGCAATCAGCACAGAAATGTGGACCTGCTGCGGGACCTGATCCAGCTGTTCGATCAGCTTCTTAACCACTTCGAAGTCACCAGGAAGCGCGTCTACCAGCAGGGCGTTGTTCTCTGTCATGGCCTCAATAGCTATGTCACGCCCCCCACCGCTCGCGGCGCGCGCTGCCCCGCCCTGCGATGGAACCAGTCGACCCAGCAGCGCATTCAGGCTCTTGGCCGCTTCAGGCGCGGATATATACTTGAGAAACAGTGCATTGAGCCGCCCGCGACCTGACGGCACATCGACGTCCATGCGCTCGATGATCTTCTTGAGCTCGTTAACCTGAGACTGGCTGCCTACCAGCATTAGACTGTTGGAATGCGGAGCCGGAACCACAACAGCCATCTTCCTTCCGCCATCACTGACCCCTGGCACCGTCGGAAGCCGGCTCTTGAGCCTGTCTGCACGGCTTGCCGTTTCAGCAACTGCCGCATTCAGCTGTTCCGCCAGGTTCTGGGCACTGGCGAACTTCAGCGTTACGATTTCGGTGAGCCGCGCTGCGCCGGGAGAATCTATCTCGGCTATAATCTTTTCCACCCGCTTGATGTTCTCTACCGTGTCCGTTATAAGGAGGTGGTTCGTCTCTTCAAGGGACGCCACGGCGCCCATTTTGCCTCCGCGAATGTGTGACTCCAGGACCTTCTTCACTTGCGCCGCAGAGACATTTTCAAGTGCGATGACCTTGGTAGTGATGCCGGATAACGGGAGCTCCTCATCCGCGCCAACCACTTTCGCAATTCGCGCATCGCTTTCGGGCAGCTTTACGACCCTTATAATTTCTCCCTCGTCCACCACTGAGCAGCCGGCGCTTTCAAGAATCGAGACAAAGAGCGGGTACACCTCCTCGCGGCTGACCTGGGGAGAAACAACAGTGATCTTGCCTGATACGTCATCAGCAAGAACGAACTTCTTTCCGGTGATATCACCTACAAGCCTGACGAAAGCCCTTACTTCGACCTGATCGAAGCTGAAATTGATACGCGTATCACCTGCAGACGCCCATAACACGCAAACCGACAGAAACACAGCCAACACTGCCCTGATGTAACGAGAAGCAATCATCGCGGTCTGAGCCCTCATTCCTTGTTTTATCGGAGTATACCTCGTTCTGAATCCTGGACAAAGCCTATTAACCTGTCCAGCTCAGCGCACGCTTCCAGCCCCGCCTTCGCTTTATCGACGGCGTCTTTCACGGGGAGATTTTCCCGATAGATTATTTTGAAAGCTTTCTTAAGGGTCTTGATGGTGGCATCCGAAACGCCTCGCCTCTTGAGGCCTATCGAATTAAGCCCGTGAACCCTGGCAGGATTACCATCGGCCAGGAGGTAGGGAGCCAGGTCCTGCCCTATCTTTGTGCAGCCGCCCACCATGCACATCGTTCCGATCCGGACGAACTGGTGTACGCCTGAGAGGCCGCCAATAATGACGAAATCTTCGACGACAACGTGGCCCGCGATCTGAACGGCATTAGACATGATGACGCCATTGCCGATCTGGCAGCCATGCGCGACGTGCGAATACGCCAGAAGATTGCATCCTGAACCAACACGGGTAACTTCACCATCCTCAGTCCCGGAATTGACAGTTACATATTCGCGCAGCGTTGTATCGTCGCCGATTTCAACATAGGTGGTGCCGCCCTTGTACTTCAAATCCTGGGTCTGCGTCCCAATGCTCGCAAAAGGGAATATCGTGCAGTTTGCTCCTATCGTCGTGTTGCCATCCAGGACAACATGAGATTTCAGGACACTTCCACTGCCTACTTTTACTGCCGGACCTATTACACAGTAAGGACCTATCTGAGCGCCTTCATCGATCTGCGCACCTTCGCCGATAACTGCTGTAGGATGAATGCTGCTCATCAGCCTTCTTTCTTCGGCGCTATCATGCACATCATCTCGGCCTGCGAGGCAACATCATCACCCACGTAACATTTGCCCTCAAAACGGGCGGCACTTCTCTTGATGTTCATGATCTCGATCTCGATCCTCAACTGGTCCCCGGGCTTGACCACTTTACGGAACTTGGCCTTGTCAATAGACATGAAGTAGGGAATCCCTTTCCCATCTCCTCCTACGCGGTTGAGCAGTATGCCGCCTGTCTGCGCCATGGCTTCGAGCTGCAGCACCCCCGGCATCACTGGCGAGCCGGGAAAATGCCCCTGAAAAAAGGGCTCATTCATAGTTACGTTCTTAATGCCCACGATACGCTTCTCATCATCGCACTCGATGATTCCGTCCACTAGAAGGAACGGGTAGCGATGCGGCAGTAATTCCATTATCTGCTGAATATCAATTATGAATTCCATTTCCACCTCCAATATATTGCTTCACGTATATACCAAACCCGCAATCGAAGTGAAAACCAATTCTAACAGGGGCTAATCGTCATCGACCGGCTTCACCCAGAAATCATCGCCCGGGCCCTGCACCCTCTTTAGAACCGCCTTTACATTCGCGAGCGGCACCTTTCCCGTCATCCTGACACAGACGCGCCGTTCATCCTCAGAGAACCATAGCCGCACCTTGCCCTTTCGCACAAAGATCTCTCCAAATGAAGCTTTTGGCTCTACCTCGAGGCACTCGATCTCCCCGTAGTCGCCCACCTTCCGCTTCTCCTTCTCGATTCCCTCGACTGCCAGGTCATAAAGCTTGTCATCTACCAGGACCTTAAAGGTCTCGTTGGAACCTACGGCGAATGCGCCGCCCCTCATTTTGTACGTAAGCGCAAGTACGTCCCTCGTCTCGCCGTCTATATCTATCGTCTTGGTTTTGTCCTTTTTACCGCTCTTATTCCAGACAGCAATGCCTTTGTCGTGATAGAACAGTACCTCGTCATCGCGCTTGTGCCTGCCCTCACGCAGTTTCTGGGTGTAACTGATCGGCAGAAGGGTAGCAGGGTCCACAGTGCTCTCAATTACATCCTCAACCGGATATATTGCAGCCATCACCGCGGTAGTTCGCGCAGTTGCGCGAATGACAACCACATCCCTGCCACCGCGCGTGTCCCAGAATGTCTGAAACTCCGCTTTGCCCACAGGCAAAATGCCCCAGTAGAGCTTGTATTCCAGGGTCTCTCCAACCGGAAAGGTCCGGGTGCTTGAAGCCTCTGCGGCGGGCGCAGGACACGAAGCCGCGGCAAGCGATGCAGCGATCAACCCGTAGAGGCAGATGAGACGCCGTAATTCAGAGTGAAAAATCAGGCTCTTTACCATCATAAATAAAACACTTTATAAGATAGAAGGATCTGACTTCCTCCCCTCCTACCATGATCGGGAGCTTTTCGGGATCATGCACATAAACAAAGTGGCGCTGGAGCGTCCGCATTGCCCCGGTTGCTTTCTCTTCGTTCTTAGCGACATAAATTGCGTCCTGAGTGGCCATTGAAGGAAAATCGTCCCAAAAACGATAGTGCTCGCCGTGAGTACGGCGCGGCGCCCACAAATGAACTCTTGGCTGGCCAGGCATGTAGAATGCAAGCGCGGCGGAAACCCCGTATTGCCCGGTCATCAGGAACACACCCCTCTGCCTGTCTTCCTGGTCCTTTACCATCCATGTTCTGGCGGCGTCCACCCATCCGCCCATCTCGCGCCAGCCCACCCGCTCGTCTTCAAACCGAACGGGCTCCCCGTCCTCCGCCGCGATTTCCTGGATCTTCTTCAACATGCTGGTCGGCATGTTGGCAGCCGAGTGAACAAGAATAGTAAGGACAAGCGAGGACCATAGCGTTATCCGGATCCAGCGAAGACCCAGCTTGCCCCTCACATGCAGAAGCGGCAGCAGCACAAGGAGCGGGAGCCATCCGCAGGCGGGCCAGTGCAGCCCCACGCGCCTGCGGAAGCTTGTGAAAAGGAAATAGGCCAGGGGCACACCGCAAGTCGAGAGCAGATACAGATACGCCCGGTCACCTTCTTTTCGCCATCCCTTCCAGGCCGATAGCATTCCTCCAACAGCAAGCACGAAGAAGACCGGGCCGACGGCGAGCATCTGCGAACCTATGAACTCGGGAAAATATTTTGGCGCGAATGCGTTTTCTGACTGCCTGGTGACGAGGTTGAACTTGAATGTCGCCCAGTCATTCGCGTAATTCCACAAGAGAAATGGCGAGAACACAAGCAAGGCTACCAGCGCCGCCACATAGGGCTGCGGCTTAATAAACCATTTCCAGTCCTTCCTCGAGATGATCAAAAACAGGAACATCCCGCCAAAGGTAAAAAGGCAGAGGAACTTACTGAGAAGGGAAAGCCCTATCGCAAGCCCCACACCTATCCAGGGAAGCCATCCGCCTCTTGTCATGGCGACATAAGAACACAGGATTGAAAGCGAGCAGAAAAATATTACCGGCGGGTCCGTGCTCATGTATACGCCCATTCCCGCAAACATGGGGACTGTTACCGCCAGCAAGCCGGCCGTCCAGCCGGCCTTCTCGGAGCCTTCACATGAAATACCGCTGTCACGAGCCATGATGCGCGCCAACACGTAGACGGCAACAGCCGCGCCTCCCAGCAGGAGCACCGCGCCCAGACGAACCCCTGCCTCGGAAGTGCTGCCAAGCAGAGCAGTGGTGCACCTGATGACATACGCAGTCATCGGAGGGTGATCATAATAGCCGCCGGCAAGGTTTCGTGACCACTCCCAGTGATACGCTTCATCACCCGTCAGCGGAAGGGTCGTGGAATACCAGACACGGAGAACTGACACAGCCAGCAACAGCCCAAGAAATATGAGCCTCGTACGCTTAACCGATGACAGTCGTTCGGCTTTCATCGCCGGGGAAGCGTCTTTCCCCTGGCTCACTTGTTCTCGGGCAGCTCGCCCTCGTCAGTGATGATGAAGTCGCCTTCGTCCACCAGTCCGGAGTCAATGAGGTCCTGCTTCTTGCCGGCGCCCTTGATGTAAACTTCAACGCGGCGGTTTTCAGGATTGCCGTTGACCAAGTCGATGGGCGTCACTTTCGGACGCTCAAACCCATGGCCAGTGGATGAGAGGCGGTCCTTGGCAATGCCCTGCTTGGATGTGAGATAATTCAGTACGGCGTTTGCGCGGCGGACAGAAAGTTCCTTGTTATACTTAGGCAGGGACTTCTTCGTCCGGTCGGTATGACCTTCTATGGAAGCGGTCGAACCGGGATGCCTCTTGAGGACTTTCGCAATCACATTGAGCTGGTCAAAGTAATTCGGCTTGATGATTGCCTTGTCATAATCGAACTGGATGTAAAGCTCGAAGAGAACCAGGTCATCAGACGGATCCAGGGGATCCGTGCCGTCTTCAACCACCTCGTGCCCGTCAGAAACGCCCCCGTCGTCCGTGTCGCGCAGCAGCGGATCTGTCTTGTGCTGGTAGACTTCCACGCCGTCGAGAAGGCCGTCGGAATCCGTATCAGGGTTCAGCGGGTCCGTCTTGTGCGTATGCACCTCGGCACCATCCTTCAAGCCGTCTTTGTCAGTGTCTGGGTCAAACGGGTCGGTCCCGATCGTGCGTTCTTCATCGTCAAGCAGGCCGTCGGCGTCACTGTCTTTCGGACCGCCGGTCGCAACGGGCTTGAACGGCACATGAGCGCCCCAGTACCACACCACGCCGGCCTCGAGCATAGAGTTCGCCTCGGTGTCTTCGCCAGCTATAAGCGCCCTGCCGCCTACGTTAAGGGCCCACTCGTCATTGAAGTGGTACATGACGCCGCCGCCGGCCCGCAGAGCGGCGTCAACACTGCCGTCTGCGAAATCGTCCGCATAGAAAACCAGGCCAAACCCGAGTGCCAGGTATGGATCGATCCTCTCCCAGCGAGTGAAATGGAAAAGCGCATCAATAGATGCTCCCATGGCCCAGGTTCGATCATCGCCAATGGTCTCGGTGAGAGGCTGGCGCATTACAAAGACATCAGGAGCACCGTTGACTCCGGGAGTGGTCTGGCCGTAGGTGTTCTCATTCAGGGTCGGCATAATTGCAAGGCCGGCTTCGATAGTCCACCACTCATTGTAGTCATATCCAAGGTGAAGCATCAGGCCCGTTCCGTCCTCGACCTCTTCATCACCCTCAAAGTCAAGAATCCCCAGGCCTGCGCTGAAATACCATTTCACCTCATCTGTCGGCTCGACCTGCGCGTCGACGCCTGAGCAAAACAGCCCAAATGCGAAAAGGGTAACAACTGCCAGCGACTCAATTCGGGATCTCTGCATGGTCATTCCTCCAGGAATACATATTTTTGCACTAGAAATAGCTAATTATGTTTTAAAGTTAGCACACGGCACCCATTTCGCAATAAAGAAATCCGTGTATAATTCGCCAGGAAGCAGGCAGTTGCCCGAAAAAAGGCATCCTGCCCGAACACCTGGGGCCGGGCAGGATTTCTTGCCGGGAATACACCGTTGTAAGAACAGCTCAGTACCTGTAAGAATCGAGCTTAAACGGACCGTCGCGCCTGATGCCGAGATATTTGGCCTGCTTTGACGTAAGCCTGTCCAGCTTCGCCCCGATCTTGCCCAAATGGAGGCTCGCCACCTTTTCGTCGAGCGCTTTAGGCAGAACGTAAACACCGGGCTCATATTTGCCCTTGTTTGTATAGAGCTCAATCTGGGCCATCGTCTGGCAGGTGAAGCTGTTTGACATGACAAAGCTCGGGTGCCCCGTCGCGCAGCCGAGGTTGACCAACCGGCCCTTGGCCAGGACTATGATGCTCTTCCCATTGGGGAACGTGACCTTGTCCACTTGCGGTTTGATTTCTTCCCACTTGTACTTGAAGAGCCTCTCTATCTGTATCTCGCTGTCGAAATGGCCAATGTTGCAGACAATCGCAAGGTCTTTCATCCTGCGCATATGCTTCTCGGTTATAACGTCGCAGCATCCGGTGGTGGTCACGAATATGTCGCCGATCCTGCAGGCATCGTCCATGGTCATGACTTCGTAGCCTTCCATCGAAGCCTGTAACGCGCAGATCGGATCAATCTCCGTTACGACAATTCTTGCGCCCTGTCCTTTCAAGGCCTGTACGGAACCCTTGCCGACGTCCCCGTAACCCGCCACTACGGCAACCTTACCCGAGAGCATCACGTCAGTCGCACGACATATGCCGTCAACCAGCGAGTGCCTGCATCCGTACAGGTTATCGAACTTGGACTTGGTCACAGCATCGTTCACATTGAAAGCGGGGAACAGGAGTTCCCCCTTCTCATGCATCTGATATAGCCGGTGCACGCCCGTCGTTGTTTCCTCCGAAACCCCGATGATCTTTGGCGCGATCCTGTGGAAGCGCCTGGGGTCCTTCTTCAGGGACTTTTTAAGCTGGTTAAGAAGGACTTTCTCTTCGGTCGACTCGGGCTTCTTGTTGAGGATCGACGGATCTTCCTCCGCCTTGTACCCGAGCTGTATGAAGAGTGTCGCGTCTCCACCGTCATCAACAATCATGTTCGGGCCCTTACCGTTGCCCCAGTCGAGAATCCTGTCTGTATATTCCCAGTACTCCTCCAGGCTTTCCCCTTTGAGGGCGAAGACTGGCGTGCCCTTGGCCGCGATCGCGGCGGCGGCGTGGTCCTGAGTGGAATAGATATTGCAGCTGGCCCAGCGGATTTTAGCGCCCAGCGCCTGCAAAGTCTCAATCAGAACTGCAGTCTGAATGGTCATGTGCAGAGACCCGGTCACCCGCGCACCCTTCAGCGGTTTGGATTTGGCATATTCCTCGCGAAGCGCCATCAGGCCCGGCATCTCCTGTTCCGCAAGCTCAATTTCCTTGCGGCCCCATGGAGCCAGCTTTATGTCCGCTATCTTATAGTCTTTCTTCTTTGCCACGGGGATTCCTCCTGTCCGGGTCTTGGGATTTCTTTTATATGGTTCCGAGGAGAGCTTTGACTTTGTCGGTCTTCTCCCAGGTAAAGCTCTTGAGGTCCGCGGTGCGGCCGAAATGCCCGTAAGCGGACGTGCCTTCGTAAACGGGGCGCAGGAGCTTTAGCTGGCTGATGATGTCGGCCGGCCTCAGGCCGAAGACCTTCTTCACTGCTCGTTCGATCTTTGCGTCTGCAACGGAACCTGTACCGAAGGTCTCTACCCGTACCGAAACAGGATCCGGATAGCCGATGGCATACGCAAGCTGCACTTCACATCGCTTGGCGAGCTTGGCTGCCACAATGTTCTTTGCCACGTAGCGAGACATATAAGCAGCGCTTCGGTCGACCTTCGACGGATCCTTGCCCGAGAAGGCTCCGCCGCCGTGACGTCCCATGCCGCCGTAAGTGTCTACGATGATCTTGCGCCCGGTGAGCCCACAGTCGCCGTGGGGGCCGCCCACAACGAACCTTCCGGTCGGATTGATGAAATACTTCGTCTTTTCTGTCAGGAGCCTTTTCGGAAGGACCTTGGCGATGACTTCGTCCATGATCCCATCACGGAGCTTCTTGTATGAAACGTCCGCGCTGTGCTGCGTTGAAATGACTACAGCATCGATGCGCACGGGCCTGCCGTCCTCGTAGACAACCGAAACCTGCGACTTGCCGTCCGGCTTGACGAAAGGAAGCTTCTTGTTCCTGCGAGTCTGCGCGAGTTTCGAGCAAAGTTTCTGCGCGTACATGATAGGCATCGGCATGAGCTCTTTAGTTTCATCACAGGCGTAACCGAACATCATGCCCTGATCGCCCGCGCCCTGCGCCTTGAACATGCCCTTGCCAGATGTGACGCCCTGTGAAATGTCCGGCGACTGGCTGTCGACTGTGACCATAACTGCACAGCTGTCAGCACTGAACCCGTCGTCGTGATTGGTATAGCCGATCTTGCGGATCTTCTCTCTGGCTATCTCGGCGTAGTTGACCTGTCCCTTGCTTGTTATCTCGCCCGAGATCACGACAAGACCTGTTGTCACCAGCGTTTCGCATGCCACCCTGGAATGTTTGTCCTTGGCGATATGAGCGTCGAGAATCGCGTCCGAGATGCCGTCCGCCACCTTGTCCGGATGCCCCTCGGTCACTGATTCAGATGTGAATAAACTTATGTCTCTAGCCATTACCAGTTCTCCTTTTATGCCCCTTGCCCGGGCCGTAGTTTCAACAAAGCGTGGTAGTTTAGGCTTAAATGCGTGTTTATGGAAGCGCTTTTTTGCCTGATAAAGCGACATTCTGCTTGCCCTCCCAATGTCTAAAGAATAGATTTCCGGCTTACGTTCTGAACAAACAGCGGGTGAACCCGCAAAAAGGAGTAAACATGTCTATAATCGTAGATGTCAGGGGACGCGAGATTCTTGATTCACGCGGAAATCCAACCGTCGAAGCCGAAGTTACGCTGGAAACAGGGGCACACGGCATGGCGTGCGTACCTTCCGGAGCGTCAACCGGCGAAAATGAAGCTGTCGAACTGCGTGACGGCGACAAGAAGCGCTATCTTGGTAAAGGCACGCTCAAAGCCGTGAAGAACATTAACTCCATTATCGGCCCCGCGCTTCTTGGTGCTGACGCCATGGACCAGGTTGGTGTCGACAAGATGATGCTCGACCTTGACGGCACACCCACAAAGAAGAAGCTGGGCGCGAATGCGATACTTGCTGTCTCACTGGCCACGGCCAAGGCGGCCGCCGACTATTCCGGCCTGCGTCTCTTCCGCTATATCGGAGGAACCAACGCCAAGGTCCTCCCCTGCCCGATGATGAACGTGCTTAACGGCGGCGCTCACTCTGACGCCCCGGTCGACTGCCAGGAATTCATGATCATGCCCAAAGGCGCACCGACTTTCCGCGAAGCCCTTCGCTGGGGTGCCGAGATCTTCCACGCTCTAAAGGGCGTTCTGAAAGGGCTCAACATGAGCACGGCCGTTGGAGACGAGGGCGGTTTCGCGCCTGAACTTAAGAACAACGAGCAGGCGCTGGAAGTCCTTATCAAGGCAATAAAGAAGGCCGGATATAAGCCTGGCAAGGACATCTTCATCGCGCTGGATCCTGCTTCCAGCGAGTTCTATGACAAGACGAAGAAGAAGTATGTCTTCAAGAAGAGCGACAAGTCCGTCCGCTCGTCCGCCAAGATGGTTGAGTTCTGGGCAGACTGGGTGAAGCGCTATCCGATCATCAGCATCGAAGACGGCATGGACGAAAGCGACTGGAAGGGATGGAAGCTGCTCACAGAAAAGCTCGGAGACAAGGTCCAGCTGGTGGGTGATGACCTGTTCGTGACCAACACCAAGTTCCTGTCAAAGGGAATCAGCATGGGCGTGGCAAACTCCATCCTCATCAAGGTCAACCAAATCGGTTCGTTGACCGAAACACTCGAAGCCATCGAGATGGCGAAGAACGCCGGATACACAGCCGTCGTGAGCCACCGCTCCGGGGAAACAGAGGACAACACAATCGCAGACATCGCTGTCGCCACAAATGCCGGCCAGATCAAGACGGGGTCCGCCTCCCGTACGGACCGCATCTGCAAGTACAACCAGCTCCTCCGCATCGAGGAAGAGCTCGGAAGCAAGGCCGTCTACGGCGGCTCCCTCATGAAATAAATTGCATCTGCCAACACGAGAAGAGGGCACGGGAAACCGTGCCCTCTTCTTTTTTGACCACGGCCATCACATAACCAAAAGCGGGTTGATCGCACCTGCTATTCTGCTAAACTTCATCTGATGAACGTCTGGAAAACCATCTATAGAGCCTCCTGGGTCGTCTTGACCGGCCTTGTACTCGCCGGTATATTCTGCATATTCGGACCGAAGTTCAACCACCTGCGAAAGATGCAGAAAGACAAGAACGAGCTGAAAAAAGAGAATCAGCGCCTCGAAACAGAAATCACTGAGCTCCGCACGAAACAGGAGCGGTTCACCTCCGACCCGCGTTTCGTGGAGCGTACAGCAAAAGAGATGGGCATGATCCGTACAAATGAGATAGTCTTTAAGTTTGAAGAGCCTCTTACACCCAAAGAGAACAAATGAAAAATGGTTCCAACGCGCGCCTCCTGATCTGTGCAGTATTGCTCATCCCGGCCCTTTGCACGGGATGCCTCAAGGGCGAACTTCTACTTGAAATAGACAAACATGGCTCAGGTTCCCTTGAAGCCAGCTACTCAATCACCGAAAACGCTGTGGCGCAGCTTAAGTCTATGGTCGATCTCGCCCATCGCCTCGAGGACATGTCGCTCGGCAAATCAAAAGCTCCTGAACCCGACCCCGGCATTCTCCTGTTCCTGGACCCGGACGAGCAGAAGATCCGGGCCGAACTCGCAAAGTATGAGAAATCCGGGCTTAAACTGGACAAGCTGCGCGTCCGCTCCCGCAACGCAAGACGCTCTGTCGACCTCCGGTTGAAGTTCAATGACATCATCGATGTGGCGAGGGCGGACTTCTTCGCGGATATAGGCTTTTCCCTTTACCGCCGTAAGAGCGGTGACCTCGTCTTCTTCCGCAAAAGCATGAACGAGAATAATCCCCAAAAGGGCGTCCTCGCGGATGAAAGTGCCCAGCGACTGATTGCCCCTATTCTTGAAGGTTTCATGATTACCGTGAAAATACACCCGCCAGGCCGGATATTGGAGAGCAATGCAACCAGTGCAGGGCTGAATTCCGCTACGTGGGTCTTCGACCAGGACAAGGATCCAAGAGCCTTCCACCGACTTCAGAACCAGGAATACATCATGCTGATTGAAGGCGAAGGCATAACCATCCCGGACATCAAAATTGTCACCTCGAAACCCGAAAAGCAGCCATAACGAGGAAAACATGACAGACAAGAAGATCAAGACCCTCGATGAGGCCCTCGACTACATTGACGAGCTGGAAGCAAGCCTGAGGGAAGCGATCGACGTGGTAATGAAGCGGGACGATCAGCTGAGCTTGGCCGAAAAGCGGATCTATGACCTGGAAGAGAAGCTGGAACGCCTCGAAGAAGGCAGCTAGAAGTCGAGCCGGCCCTGGGCCCCTGGATCGGGACTCATGCCGAGATACCTGTAACCGAGCTCCGTAATCATGCGTCCCTTGGAAGTCCTCTGCAGGTAGCCTTCCTGGATCAGGTAAGGCTCATAGACCTCCTCAATCGTGTCCGACTCCTCGCCAACCGAAACCGCCAGTGAGTTGAGGCCGACCGGCCCACCCGAGAACTTCTCGACTACGGCCATGAGAATCCTCTTATCCATTTCATCCAAACCACGCTTGTCGATATCAAGCATCTCGAGGGCCCTGTCGGCAACATCCCTGGTGATCACGTTGTCAGCCCTGACCTGCGCGTAGTCCCGGACCCTCCTCAAGAGATTGTTGGCGATCCTCGGAGTACCCCTCGACCTCGAAGCGATTTCCTCTGCCCCGTCATCCTCCACGTCTACATTAAGAATCCTCGCTGAACGCCTGACAATACTCTTGAGTTCGTCAGCGGCGTAGTAATCAAGCCTGTTGGCGATTCCAAACCTGCTCCGCAGCGGAGCAGAGATCAGGCCGCTCCTTGTCGTCGCGGCTACCAGGGTGAATGGTTTGATTTCAAGCCTCACAGACCTGGCATTAGGCCCCTGGTCGATCATGATATCTATGACATAGTCCTCCATGGCGGAATAAAGGTATTCCTCTACGGCCTTCTGCATGCGATGGACCTCATCGATAAAGAGTACGTCCCCCTCTTCCAGGCTCGTGAGCAGTCCCGCCAGGTCGCCGGGCTTGTCAATAACCGGCCCCGACGAAACCTTTATGTTAACGCCAAGCTCCTCGGCAATGATAAAGGCAAGTGTAGTCTTCCCGAGGCCGGGAGGACCGGAGAGGATCACGTGGTCCAGAACGTCTTCACGCGCCCTGGCAGCATCCACGGCAAGCTGTACGCGCTCACGCACTTTCTCCTGGCCGACAAAGTCTGCAAAACTCATCGGACGCAGTCCGACTTCGAAAGCCTTGTCTACTTTGACCATCTCGTCGCGGGTATGTGAATCAGCCATATTACAACCTTAATAGTGCTACGTGCCCAGCGCGCGCCTTACCAAATCCTCAACTGTTGTTGCGTCCTTGCCGGCCTTGGCGGCATCCATTACCATCTTGCGCGCCTGTTCCTGCTTATATCCCAGCGCTACAAGTGCCAGCACGGCGTCACGGGAAAGCGCATCGCCCTCTTCTTCCCCGCCCGACAAGGCTTCAAAGGCTTCGCCGTCCGAAATCTTGTCCTTCAGCTCTACGACAAGCCTCTCCGCGACCTTCTTCCCTATCCCGGATATAGAGCTCAGGCATTTCGTGTCACCAGTTACGATCGCCGCCTTCAGGTCCTTTACACTGAGCCCGCTCAGGGCGGAGAGTGCGAGCTTGGGCCCTACCCCGGTAGTTCCCAGGAGAAGCCTGAACATTGCGCGCTCAGAGTCCGTCATGAAACCAAAAAGCACCTGGGCGTCTTCGCGGACATGATGGTGGGTCAGGATCATGCAGGAATCACCGGCTGCCGGCAGGCGGTCATAGCTGCTCAGGGGTATAAAGACTTCATACCCCACCCCGGAAACTTCAACTATCAAACGCGTCGGGTGCTTCTCTGCTATGGTGCCGTTCAGATAGGCAATCATACCTCTTTGCTGCCTCCAAGCTGCTCAAGCCCAGTACTGCCGTGCACATGGCAGATTGCAAGGGCAAGCGCATCTGTTTCATCATCGGACAATTCCTCGCTAATGCCAAGCATCGAGCACACCATTTTTGCTACCTGGTGCTTCTGTGCCGTACCGTATCCTGTGACGGCCTGCTTAACACGCTTCGGCGCGTACTCATAAACCGGTATTCCCTGCGACGCGCATGCTTCCACGACAACACCGCGCGCCTGGCCAAGGATCATAGCTGTCTTGGCGTTCTTGAAGTAGAAAGCCCCTTCAAGCGCGGCCGCTTCAGGACTGCAGCGCTCAATTGCAGCAATGATCCCCTCATGAATTCTCCGGAGACACTCGGACAGGCGCAGCTTCTGCGGCATCTTGAGGCGCACAGATTCGATGTACCGGAAACGACTCCCTGCTGCCTCGAGAACACCTATACCTGTTCCGCGAAGCGATGCATCAATACCCAGTATCACTTTGCCCTTTGGACTCAGACTACTCCGCCTCCAGCGCGGCAGCCACTTCCTCGCTGACGTCCATGTTGGTGTATACGTCCTGCACGTCGTCGTTGTCTTCCAGCTCCGAAATGAACTTCATCACCGAACGCGCCTGGCTCTCATCAACAGGAACAAGGTTCAGGGGAACCATGTTGATCCCGGAATCCTCCGTCTTGATATCAGCCTTTTCAAGAGCGTCCATTACATCCGAGAACGCCGAGGGCTGCGTAAGGACTTCATACTTCCCGCCGTCGTTGACAAGGTCATCCGCGCCCGCTTCAAGGACGATCTCCATCAGCTTGTCTTCTTCAACGACAGATTCGTCTATGAAGATCTGGCCGCGCCGTTCAAAGCCCCTTGACACCGATCCCTGGCCGGCGAAACTGGATCCCTGCTTGGTGAAAATATGCCTGACTTCTGCCGCCGCGCGGTTCTTATTGTCCGTAAGTACCTTTACAACCAGGCCCACGCCGCCGGCCGCATAACCTTCGTATACAATCTCTTCAAACGAAGCGCCTTCGATTTCGCCAGCGCCTTTCTTGATCGCACGCTCGACGTTATCAGCAGGCATGTTCACGCTCTTTGCCTTCTGGATAAGCGACTTGAGGGTAAGGTTAGTTTCAGGATTGCTGCCGCCGGCTTTTGCCGCGACAATAAGCTCCTTGCTTATCCTGCTGAACACCTTCCCTCTCTTAGCGTCCGCAGCGCCCTTCTTGTGCCTGATAGTTGCCCATTTACTATGTCCACTCATGCTCTCACCTCATATCCTTAAGATATTCCTTTTTTCATCTTATAACCAATAAGCTCATCCGGGGTGGAGCCCATAAATCCCTGCATCCAGACCCAGTCAAATTCCAGTTCTTCCACGATCTCCGCCACCGCCCCGTACTCTTCCCGGGTCAACCGTCTTGCCCAGTCCCCCCTGTCAGCCCTGAATGCAGGCGTATACTGCGACATGATACTGACCGCCATCCCATTACCAAAGTTACCTGCCAGCCATCTTAAATTATCCAGCGCCTCTTGCGCCTTGCCTGGCAGGACAAGTATTCTGCATATCACACCTGAGCGTGCAATGCCAGCATCATCGACCTCCAGTGGCCCCGCAAGTTCCCACGCCTTCCTGAAAGCTTCCCTTGCTATGCCAGGGTAATCTCCACATCCTGAGCCATCGGCCGCGCTCGAATTCTCCGCGTATCGCAGGTCCAGCAGATATATGTCCGCTATGTCCCGGAACTCCTCCAAAGTTTCGGCTTTCTCGAAGCCGCTGCTATTATACACAATCGGCAGATTCCGTCCACTCTCCCTGGCGCCCTCTACAGCCTCCCGGATCATCGGCAGCCACGGCGTCGGGCTTACGAGGTTCCAGTTGTGACAGCCGGCATCTGCAAGCCCAGCGAGGACCTCCTGAAGCCTGTTTCTGTCATAAAGCTCACCTTCACCGCACTGGCTCCATGGATAGTTCTGGCAGTAGATACATTGCAGGGTGCATCTGCTGAAGAATATGGTGCCGGATCCATCAGATCCGCTTATGGGAGGTTCTTCGCCATCGTGGGGGCCGGCCCTGAATATCTCTACCTGTCGTCCGGCGCCGCAGAAACCTGTCTCGCCAGCTGCCCTATTGATGCCGCACTCGCGCGGACACAACTTACAGCTGCTCAGGTCCACGGAAGCATCAACCTTCTTCTTCCTTGTCCTTCTCCGCCTCCGCTATCACCTTCTGGGCCACATTAGACGGCACGACATCATATCGGCAGAAGTCCATCTCGAAACTTCCCTGCCCGCCCGTCATGCTCCGAAGTTCTGCGGCATACCTGAAAAGTTCAGCCTGCGGAACTTCCGCCGTGAGGATCTGAAGCCCTTCCTCTGTCTCCATCCCGAGGATCCTTCCGCGACGATGGTTTAGGTCGCCATTGATATCACCCATGTACTGGGCCGGGATAGTCACCTTCACGGTCATGATTGGCTCAAGAAGGACCGGCTTTGCTTCGGCCATTGCCTCCCTGAACGCCCTGCCGGCCGCGATCTTGAAGGCTACTTCCGAAGAGTCGACGTCGTGATAGGAGCCATCATACACAGTGGACTTGACGTTCGTTACGGGATAGCCCGCGAGGCAGCCTTTGAGCATGCCTTCCACCACGCCTTTCTGTACGGCCGGAATAAAGTTGCCGGGAATAACGCCCCCCACGATCGCGTCGACAAAGAACTCCTCGTCGTCCGGGCTCTTGGGCTCAACGCGAAGATACACATCGCCGTACTGACCACGTCCGCCCGACTGCTTCTTGTGCTTATAGTGGCCTTCACCGGTTCCATTTACTGTTTCCCTGTAAGGAACTTTCGGCGTTTCGAGGCGGACCTCCACATTGCTTCGGCTCTTCATGCGGGAAACCGCGACATCAATGTGAACGTCGCCCAGGCCGCATAGCAGCATCTCGTGGGTCTCCTTATTACGGGTCACCTTGATAGTAGGATCATCTTCGGCCACCCTCTGAAGAGCCGTGCCGAGTTTGTCTTCATCAGCCTGGGTCTTCGCGAATACAGCGACAAGCGTGACGGGACTAGGGAATGTTGTTCCCTTGCATGTGGTCTTTACAGATGGATCGCAGAGAGAGTCGCCAAAACCAGTCACTTTTAGTTTCGGGATGGCGACTATGTCGCCGGCCGACGCCTCTTCAACGGACGACTGCTTCTTGCCGTTCATTATCATCATCGAACCGACCTTCTCCTTCTGGTCCTTCGTGACGTTGATGAACTCCGAATTGACCTTGATCGTTCCGCCCAGCACCTTGACGAACACGAGCTGGCCTACAAACGGGTCATTGACCGAGCGCCACACATAACCAACAAACGGGTCTGATGCGCCGGTCTTGATCTCATTGCCTTCGGCGTCCTTAACTTCCATGTCTGCCGGGGAGGGAAACAACCCGCACACGCCTTCCAGGAACTCATCAATGCCTGCCTCGCCCATCGGGAAACAGGAGAAAACAGGGACGAGGCCTCCCGAGCTCACAGCCTTCTTAAGCCCATCGGCGATCTCCGCCGGGCTGAGCTCTTCGCCACCCAGGAATTTCTCTATCAACTCGTCATCCGTCTCGGCAGCCAGCTCTATTAGGGCTGTTCTTCCGCTCTCAACTTCGTCCTTCAGATCATCCGGAACGTTTTTGCCTGAAACAATATCGGCAACCCCGCTCTTGTCGGCCAGCGGTATGGTTACCGGAACACAGTTGGATCCGAATGCCGCCTGGATGTCAGCCACCGTCTTGGCATAGTCCGTATTGTCCTTGTCCAGGCCGGTGATCACTATCGCGCGCGCAACACCCTCTTTCTGTGCGCATTTCCAGACCCTCTGTGTACCAACCTGTACGCCGGACGAAGCATCTACCACGATCACCGCGGTATCGACAGCGCGCATGGCCGTAAGGACTTGACCGTAAAAATCCATGTACCCGGGAGTGTCGGCGAAGACCAGGTTATGGTTCTTGCCGTTTGAGGCTTTGTACTCGCCGCTGAAAGACTTGCCGTAGATCGTGATCTTACGGTCCTTCTCCTCATCCGTGTAGTCGCCCATACTCGAGCCGGCAGCTACTGATCCAAGCCTGTCGTTGATCCCAAGCTTGTGAAGAATGGCTTCTACTATGGATGTCTTGCCGCTGCCAGTGTGACCGGCGAAAGCGAAACTGCGTGTTTCAGATACTGGAATACCCTTCATTGGCTCATCCCCTTTACATCGCTGAAGTTTTCGTAGAAATCACAAAACGTTGGATTATTCACGATAATAGCGAGAAAATCAACCGATTCTTTGGTGTTTATCTGGGGGTTTGCGGTTTTCGGCGCTCGGGAAGCGTCTCACAGGCGAGTTCTGAGGACTTGGCCCACTTCGTTCCCCTTGTAGTTGAAAGTAATGGTTGCCGTGTGGACCCCTTTTTCCGGCACTTCACCGAAGTACCCGCCACCGCCGCCTCACGAAGGACACAGCTTTGCGTTTGAGATGGCCTGATTGAAAACCTCTTTGCCTTCGGAGTCCCTGATAATTACCCTGCTGCTCCCCGCCCGGTCAACGGGGAGCACCCTGTTCCTTGCGACACCTGCAGAAACAATGGCAGAAACCCTGAAACGGGGGCCGCCGTTCGGGCCGCGGCCGGCCTTCTTGTCGAAAGTGCACTGCATTATGACACCCTCGCGGTTGTTCTCCGTGAACCACCTGTCCGGGAGGTCCGAATCTACAACACCGCCAGAGCCAGGGAGAATGAGGAACATCCTGTTGGCGATCACTACTCCAGCAACAAGGGCAACCAGCGCGCCGAATTTCACCATGCCGGGAACACCCCGCGGTTTCTTCGGATTCCGGTCCGAGCTCGCCTGGTTGTTCCCGAGCCTCTGCGTCAGGATGTTGGCTGATGGCGCCGCGGCCGATGATGAGGCAGCCAGATCAGGTGCTTCAGAAAACTTTACCCAGTCCGGCATGCCGGTGCGCCATACCAGGGTCTTCTCATTGACCACTCCAGTCTCACGCAGCTGGAGCAGCGCTTCCCTGGAGAACGGCCCCTGCTTCTGGTTAGCTGCGTCAAGATAACTCCATCTGGCATCACTCATGGTGCGTTGAAGTATATCACGCGCGGTATGTGGTTGTAAACAGGCGGATCACTGCCGGGGCACTTGGCGTGTCGATATACCTGCCCCTGATTTTCAGGAGTCTTCGTCGATCAGCTGATCGTAGAACTCAACATACGCGTCAGGGCTGTCGCTCGCTCGCATCTTGATCGCCGCCCTGGGATGCTGGTTCAGCTGCCCCGTCAGCGCGTAGGGAATGCTGTACCCCCAGTCAAGTTCCTTCTTGAGGGGCACGAACACCTCCTCACAGCACTTGAGCACAGGACGAAGATTGAACTTCGGATTGTGAAGGAAGCCGATGAGCAGCTCCAGCGGACAGTTGCCTGCCCCCCTGCCGATCCCGTTAATGGTCGCGTCAACCCTGTTTGCCCCTGTTATCAGAGCTTCTATGGTATTCGCGAATGCAAGCTGCTGGTTATTATGTGCATGAAAGCCGACATCTTTTCCGGTGCCTTCCAGCGCGTCGATATACATTTTAGTCAGATACCTGACCTGCTCCGGATAGAAGACTCCAAAGCTGTCGACTACGTAAACACCCAGAGCGGCGCAGTCCCTTGCTATAGCCAGAGCGTCCTTTATGTCGTGTTCCTGGACAGTAGAGACGGCCATAAGCTGAAGCATCGTCTCGTATCCCTTCTGGTGCGCGTCTTCGATCATGTCGAGGGCCGTGGGAATCTGATGGATATAGCAGGCAACTCGCACACAGTCGATAAAGCTCTGCTCCTTGGGGAGGATGTCTTCATGGTAATTCGTTCGCTCGGCATCCGCAATCACACTTATTTTGATCTTGTCGCTCTTTTCGCCGATAAGCGCGCGAACGTCGTCCTCGTCACAGAACTTCCACTTGCCAAACTCATCTCTAGAAAAGATCTTCTTGTCGGCTTTATAGCCCAGCTCAAAATAGTCAACTCCCGCTTCCAGACAAGTCTGGTACACGGTGCGCGTCAGATCATCGTCAAACTGGTGGTCATTTACCAGTCCTCCGTCCCTAACGGTACAGTCCAGGATTTTAAGGTTCGGCCTGTAGCCGACCCAACCATCAACTCCATCCTTATTAGCAATCTCAGCCATCATCTTCTTTGCCTTTCTTTGGTAAACAAGCCCGTGGATATTGCAGTTTAAGCACATTTATGTCAACAATCGATCCCATTAGGCACTTTCGGGTTGCCACCCGGCCTCTTTGCACAGGTGCAGGACTGAGACGGAGGACGCAGGCCAGAGGTAACAGTCATTAGGAGTGCAGAAAGGGCTTTCGGGGCTAGCCTGTTCCGAAGGCAGGCGTGCCGGACTACCTGCCGCCGCCCATGAAGAACACAAACTCAACAGTGTCGCCTTCCTTGAGGATCGTTTCCCCGTAGGCTCCCTGACCGACGACCTCGTCGTTGAGCTGAACCGTTAGCATTTCGGGCATGGTTACCTGCCTTATCTCGAGCAGTGCGGATATTGATGTGCCCTCGTCGACGGTAACTGCTTCGTCATTGACCTTGATTTCCACTTTCTTGTCCTCCTCTACGTAGTGATCGGATGGCCGAGTCGGTCACCCAGGAATTTCATGATTATGTTGTGAGACTTCGCCGGCATTTCGCCGTGAATCCCATCGATTCCCTGCGCAGGTATGCCCAGCAGCATTGCTGCAATCTTGCCAGGGCTCCGATCTTCGCCTTCCGAAGCAATAAGCAGTGTCCGGTCATTGAGCAGGTCGCGAACTTTACCCAGCTTTAACTTACCTGGCAGCGCCGGATCCAGCAGCACCAGCCCGCAAATGTCCTCTATCGTTCCGGGGTTCCCGTCAAGAAAACGAAGGATCATTCCGCCACCCATCGAAAAGCCAATCAATGCGACCCGCGCTGAAGCGGGGATGCGCTCGAAGAGTTTCTCCAGCTGGCAGACAAATGATGAGCCTTCCATGTCCGGCTCCGTGCAGTTCGGATTAATTACGACCATGCCGATTCCATTGGCCGCCAAAGTCTGAAAGTACGCCTCCATGCTGGTTTCAGGGATTCGTTCCTGTCGCAGCAATGTATAGGACCACACCCCGGCAATCTCCGGGTACCCTATTGCCACCACGACGATGGCTTCCTTTTCAAGCGCATCAGGCGAGGCGAGCAGCCAGTATTCATCGTTGTTACGGTCGCCTGACTCCACAAGCTTCTCGACGATCCCACGGGAAACCATGTCATCAACCAGCTGGCAGGTAATCTCCCTTTCAGAGCTCATCCAGAATTCGGCTCCTCAACCGACAAGAATTTACTTTCCCACAATGCATCCGCAATTCGCCTCCACTGCGGAACCTTAAGCGCGAAACCAGCCACGATCAAGAGGTTTAGAGCTGGATTCCAGGGCGGTGAAGGCGGGGAAGGATAACCAGAAGCAGAGGATCAATGATAATACTCCCATCCCCGCGTTGTTCTCGACCTATGCGATGCAGCGGTTTTGGCATCACCTGCTCGGGCCTAGATCCATGACTACGAAATAGCCGTCACACTCACCGCCTTTGAGCCCTTCCTGCAGGGCATTTCTTGTGGGTGCTGGTTTTGGATCCGAGTAGGCTGCCTCCTTCTCAATGGCTGAGGTCGCAAACAGCACTTTGTGACGCCCATTAACTTCTTGAGACACAATGCTCCACTTGTGGCCATCGTCGTGCAGATCGACCTTGCCGCAAGCTGCGATTGATGACGAAAAGCGAATTGATGAAAGATCGTGGTTGAGTACGCTGATGTATGTGCCCCCGGGTGATCCCGGGTGAATGTTCAGAGCGTCACCTGTTTGGATGAGACCGAAAGCCGAGGCCCCGGCCATCAGCACTGAGCCGTCTGTGGCTATGGAAAAAGAGTCTATCTTCACGCTGTTCGGTTTGTCTTTTCCGCTTAGAAACCCGCACCATAAGGTCTGGTTCAGGACCTCGTAGGTCTTTGGATTGATCTTTATTATGTGAGCCAGGCTTAGAACTCCTGCACCCCACGCCGAGAAACCGAGCCCCTTGAATGGAGTTCCTTTATCCAAATCCAGGGGCAGCTTTCTCAAGACGGTGTTTCCCCCGTCTGACCAGCCCACAGCCCAGAGCATTCCGTCATCAGTATAATACATGTTCCTTATCGATGAGTCGGACACCAGCCTGTATTTGTTGCTTCCGACTAGTTTTGGGTTCCACTGGTAAAGGTTCCGGCCTTCCGCTCCTTTTTCTCTTTCTTCTTCCGAAGGTGCGATATGAAGGCACGGCTGCCGCCAGGGCTCCCGTCCTGTCCGGGTATTGCGGTCGTAACCGAAGCAATAGCTGAAGTCGACCGGGCTCACTGCTCGTCGCCATTTTGACGCGGGGGGAGCGGGCGAGTATTCCTGTAGTGTCCCGTGAGTGTCAAAAGCGTATACGTGAGCGCCCTCCACGAGTATCCGATCGTTGTGAACGCGAATCTGAACGCCTTTGCCGGGATGCGGGAACGTCTTTGCCCACAAGAGGTCTTGCCCGACTGAGTCCAGCTTCAGAACAAATCCGCGTTCCGTCGAGTTGGTGCTTCCCTGCGAGATGTGCACTGACTCAATTGCGGAATCAAACTGCGGGCCCGCCATGCCTGCGATATAGATCTCATCATTAAAGACCCTCACTGACGTTGCTGGACCAGTGCGCCAGGGAAAACGGACGACTTTCTCGACAGACTTCAGATCGCTGGAGATCCATGATATGAATGGTGTACCGTTCTGATGCCGCCAGCCGGGAAGGACCTCACGCCCTTTCCTGTCCTTTTTTATCTCCGGCTCATCCGGCGCCTTGCTGTCTTCTTTGCCTATAAGCTTCGCCTTACTGCCATGGATCTTGAGCGAGGGGCCCCAGGACGTTCCACCTGCAATGACTGTGCCATCGGATAGAAATCCACCGCCGGAAAGCCATTCAGATCCTTCGGATCCAAGATAGGTTGCTATCTCCACGCTGACCGGATTTGGCGGAGCCTTGTAGTGCGCCGTGTATCTTCTGAATCGGTTTGCCTGTGTGCTGGGCGTAAGAATTGTAAATACCAGGAGCGAGCAGGAAAGGACTCTTCTGTGCAAATTCATAGAAACCTCCTCATCGCTGAATTCTAACCCGAAGAAAGCCTTTCTTGAAGTTAGAATGTTCGTTTACTGCACATGTGTAGGTGACATCCCGTGCAGGCTAGCGTTTCAGCCCGTGTTCTCACGAACAGTGCCGGTCGCCATGACCGCCCAAGCTGCCCATGCTGACGCAGGCAACCCCTGCCGGCAGAAGCCACTCTTTTCGTTTGCCGCGGAAAAGGCGTGACGTTAAGATCTGACATAGGAGGAAGACATATGACGGACAGCTGTGACCTTAAGAACGGTAAATGCGTGCCCTGCCAGGGAGGCACTCCGCCCCTGCCGGAAGACAGGAGCAGTGAGCTGCTCGGTCAGCTGGACGATGGCTGGCAGCTCATCGAAAACCATCACATTGAAAGGACCTACAAGTTTCCAAACTTCGCCAAGGCGCTGGAATTCACGAACCGCGTTGGCGATGTGGCAGAACAGGAAGGACATCATCCGATCATCGAACTTACGTGGGGCCGGGTGAAGATAACACTTTATACCCACAAGATTAACGGCCTGACGGAGAGCGATTTCATTATGGCCGCGAAGGCCGACGCAGTGCTGTAGGACGCTCGCGCTTATTCCGCTTCGGTTCTGAGGATCTTGCCGGCAAGCCGATAGAGGATGATCTTCAAATCCCTGTTCTTCAGGGGCTTTAGGGCATTTAAAGCCTGCTTCCTGTACTTCTCCAGTATCTCAGCCGCTTTCTTCTCGGCGCCCGTGTCCTTAATGACCTGTCGCGCTTCATCAAGAACATCCGCAGATGAATCACACCAGGCCCGGGCTATAATCTCTTTCCCTCTGGCATCAGCACCAGCATAGGCAAGCGCAAGAACTATAGACGGGCGGCCGCAGGCAACATCGTCCACATCACCCTTGCCGTGGAAATCATCAATATCGTCCTGAACCTGGTAAGCAATGCCGACATCAAGACTGTAATTTTTGAGTATCTCGTGGGTCTTACTGTCCGCCCCGGCACAGACAGCACCAAGCCTGAACACTACATCGAATGAGGGGGCCGTTTTAAGCCGAAAGATCGCAAGCACCTCATCCACAGTAAGGGGACTCGGCGAACGCGCCCAATTGAGTTCGCTGCCCTGCCCTAAACACAACTCACAGTGCCCGCCGGTCGCAAGCGCAAGCATATCGGCACGTTCCTGACCAGAGGCCTCACAGGTCGAGAGGAGCCTGTATCCCAGGCCCAGAAGGTAGAGGCTGGCGGTCAACGCGACCGGAACGCCGTGCTTCCTGTAAAGAGTCTCCTCGCCGTACCTGACATCGTCGCCGTCCTGAATATCGTCATACACCAGAGAGGCCTTGTGTATGCATTCAACCGCGATCGCCAGGCTTTTGACCTTCTCCGGCAAGGGTTCGCCATTCGAACCGGCCAAAGCTTCATAGATGCTGACTGCAAGGAACGGACGCCAGCGTTTGCCTGCCCTTGCCAGCCATTCCATGCTGATGTTCTCGGTCTCTGTGGAACCGACGCCCAGGAAGGAGCGGAGATGGTCTTCCTCGAACCAGGCAGATACCTCTTCGTGCAGCCTGGCAAGGTCGCCGATCCCCCTGGCTGTTTTATCGGTCCTGAAATGAAGGGCCTCTTTGATCCAGTCGATATCCACACTGGTGTCGGCGCAGCCGTCTTCAAGCAGCGGTATGGCAAGGCCGGGGACAGCCCTGGAATACACATTCGGATACGTGCGCTCCAGGGAGTGCATGCAGCTGACGCCGAGCACGGCATCAACCATTCCCCCTTTGATCATCTCAGAAACTATTGTCGTACCCTCTGCTATAAGCACGGCATAGCCCAGCTCTTCAGCCTCGGCAACCAGGCCGCAAAGAACGCAGTTGCCGCACTGCTCACACAGCAGCCCGAACTCGTCAAACTCGGCCTGGCATTTTGTTGCCGACCTCAGGCATGGGGGAAGCAGCAGCGTCCTGCGTTCAAATGGCACGGCCGCAACAGCATCAAGCCACGCCTCGTTATTAAGCAGTATTTTCAGGAAATCAGCATTGCTGCCATCGAGCCCATGGGACTCGATGATGCAAGATGCATGCGCGTCCAGCTCCTCCAGGGTCAGGGGCGGAGTCAAGTCGTGCTCAACAGCAAACGCCTTCACATGCATTCTCAGTTCGTCGCGCTCAGCCCGAGACCCGGGCACATGAAGCCGGGCGGAAGCGTTCGGCTTGTCACCATACTTCACATTTTTCACATGGTCTGACATAGCTCAGCTGCCCAGCTTCCTTTTCTTCGCGCGCATCTTCCTCTGCGCCAGAATCGAGTGTATGTCGCCCTCTTTCAGGCGCTCCTTTACGGCATCGGCTTTGCGGCGTTCAACTTCCTCATCAGTGACAGCTGCACCATCTATTGGGGTATCTTTAACCTTGGGGAAAATGATCGCCACGGACGGACACATCCTGGCACAGGCTGGACACTGGTCCTTACAGTTCCCCGGACTTGTCACCCGAACAGCTCCTCCTTCATCCAGCGAATACACACCGAACGGACAAAAGCTGATACACTGTTTGCAGTTGACGCACCGCTCGTAATCGATGACAGGAAACCATCGTGCCGTGCCTTCGGGAACTTCGTTCGATGGTGATGCGTCCATATTGTTTCCCGAGCCAGTCACGCCAGGCAGAGATGCAATTATGGAATCCGAGATGCCGTCCCTGAGATTAAGTACGCTCATCCCACTGCCATCGAGCCGGGCGTCCGCCCACGCCAGCAGCCACTTAACGGCACGCGGATGGCAGGCGGCAATAGCGAGTTCCTGTCTTTCCGCCAGGGCCATGATCGCCGGATCGCGAGCAGCGGCCCGCTCGCAAAGGTCGTCAACGACCGCGACCTCAATCCCGCGATCAGCCAGCGCGTCCTGGAGCTGTGCGCGCTGGGCGTCCGAAACAAAATCCGCGTGGGAACAGCGACAGAATATAACAGTGCCTTTAGATGCGGCTGACATTATGCCTCCTCACTATCCACAAATGCGAGCGCTCCGGTCGGGCAGCAGCGCACGCACTCCTCGGCAGTCGTCGTAAGCCCCTTGTCAAGCGGCTCAGAGAACGGAATACCGACAACAGAATCATATCCCCGCATAAGAAAGGCCATTCCTAAAGGTTCTCCAGATTTCTCTGTAATTTTAACACAGATGCCGCATTTTATGCACTTTCCAGGCTCGTATATCACCTGGCGATGCTGCCGGACGATCTCGAGAGGCTTGCGCCCATTCCCTTTGTAGCGCGACTGCTTGGCGCCATATTCTTCTGAACACTGCCGCAGCTTGCAGCTCTTCGGCTTGCGACAGTCACAGTGCAGGCATCGATCTGCCTGTTTAGCAGCCTCTTCAGCAGTATATCCCTGCTTTTCGTCAACCGGTGCCGCCCGGGGGGAGACCTCCGCGTGCGCCAGCAGGTCCGCCTTCTCTTCTTCGGTCAATCGCCCTATAACTGAATTGAAGAGTTTCTCGCGCGGCTCTTCTGCGGCCTTTTCCGGCAAGCCGCCTGCCGCGTAAAGCATGAGGTCACGGATTGATACCGGCTCATCAACCTGTCCGCGGCGGCAAGGCTTTTCGCATATCCCACTGCAGTCCCTGCAGTGGAGGCCGGCTTTGGTCTGCGTCCCGATAACCACCCTGCCCGCCTCCGCACGCTTACCGTCAACCAGCAGGCGCAGCGCAAGCGGAATCCTGATCTGCGCAGGACACACCCGCTCGCAAGGGCCTTCGCAGTCGCCTACATGCTCGCTGAGCAGCAGCTCAAGTGCAACTTTGCGCGCCTCTACCACTTCCTCGGTGTCCGTTTCAAGTTCCATGCCGTCGGCGGCAGGAGCGGAGCAGGCGGGAACAAGCCGATCCAGCTTCACGTTCTTGACTACGCAAATCATACAGGAAGTGAAATGCGCGTGGCCATCGAGCCAGCACATCGTGGGAACATCGATTCCCTGCTGCCGGCACACGTCGAGGACCGTAGCTCCTTCAGCGGCCTCAACCTCACTACCATTTAGCTTAAGCTTCAATGTCCCTCTTCCTGCTTTCCATCTTCTTTACGGCCCCAACCGGACAGACCTGCCGGCAGCTGTCGCACCTCGTACACTTCTCATCATCTATTTCGTGCTGTTCATGCGGTTTCATAGCAATGGCTCCAACGGCGCAGGCCTGGGCACATTTAGTGCAACCTATGCAGTCCTCATTGATAACATAGCTAATAAGCGATTTGCACTTCTTTGCCGGGCACCGCTTTTCGATGTGCGCTTCATACTCCTCGCGAAAGTGCTCTATTGTGGAGAGTACTGGATTTGGCGCCGTGCGGCCCAAACCGCAGAGGCTGCCCTCCTTTGTGACCTTGGCCAGGTGCACGAGCTCTTCGATGTCACCCTTCCTGCCGTTGCCTTCACAAAGTCTCTCGAGAATCTCGAGCATGCGCTTTGTGCCGATTCGGCAGTAAGTGCACTTCCCGCATGACTCGAGCTGCGTGAAAGCGAGGAAGTAGCGCGCAATATCGACCATGCAGTCGTCTTCATCCAGCACAACCATGCCGCCTGACCCCATGATCGCCCCCGCATGCACCAGATCGTCATAGTCGACCGGAGTGTCACAAAGCGATGCAGGAACACATCCGCCGCTGGGTCCTCCTACCTGAACTGCTTTGAGTTTCTTGCCTCCTGCGACGCCGCCGCCGATCTCATCGACTATCCTCCGCAGCGAGATTCCCATGGGCACTTCAATCAAGCCGCCGCGCAGGACTTTTCCAGCGAGCGCGAACGCCTTACTGCCCTTACTTCTCTGCGTTCCTAGTGCCGCCAGCGCGGCCGCGCCATGCCTGATTATCCAGGGAACCATGCCATACGTCTCCACATTGTTGACGAGCGTAGGCCTGCCCCAGAGGCCCCTGTCGGAAGGAAACGGTGGGCGGAAAGTCGGCATGCCGCGCCTGCCTTCAATGGCCTGCATGAGCGCGCTTTCCTCTCCGCATACAAATGCGCCGGCGCCTTCCTCCACCTCGAGATGCAGCGAGAAACCGGTTCCCAGTATGCTGTCACCCAAATAGCCCTTCTCCTCGCAGATCCTGATCGCCTCACGGACACGTGCTGCCGCCAGCGGATACTCGCTCCGGATATACAGGAAGCCCTTGTCCGCGCCCACTGCAAAGGCAGCAATTGCGGCACCTTCAAG
>JBFIFS010000014.1:0-34435 GCA_041602695.1 Kiritimatiellia bacterium | reverse complement strand
TACGAAGAGCACCACAACGCCATTTACGATGGCAAGGCGCTTGAGGCTGCAGCACGGCTCACGGACCGCTACATAAGCGGACGCTACCTGCCGGACAAAGCGATCGACGCTATCGACGAGGCGGGCGCAAGGGTGCGGATCATGTCCACGACCAGGTCGCCGGACCTTCGAAGGAAGGAAGCCGCGATCGATGAGATCCGCGACAAGAAGGAAGAGGCGATCCGCGAGCAGAAGTTTGAAGAGGCCGCTAGAATGCGTGACCAGGAGCGGATCGAGCGCGAGAAGCTTGATGAGATAGTCAAGGCGTGGAATGAAGAGAACAGCAAGAAGAAGCTTAAGGTAACTGAAGAGGACATCATGGCCGTGGTGTCTAGAATGTCCGGAGTGCCGCTGAAGCAGATGGACGGCAAGGAGCTTACCCGACTGCTGGAGATGGAGAAGGAGCTTGAGAAGACTGTAGTCGGGCAGGAACAGGCGCTGGAAGCGGTTGCCAGGGCGTTGAGGCGTTCACGCGCGGACCTTAAGGACCCGAAGAGGCCGATAGGAAGTTTCATATTCCTCGGTCCGACAGGTGTCGGCAAGACCCTGCTGGCCAAGGCGCTTGCAGACTTTATGTTCAGCGACGCGGACGCTTTGATTCAAGTGGACATGTCAGAGTTCATGGAGAAATTTACGGTTTCGCGGCTGGTGGGATCGCCTCCCGGCTACGTCGGTCACGAAGAGGGCGGCCAGCTTACCGAGAAAGTGCGCCGGCGTCCTTACTCCGTAGTGCTGTTCGATGAAGTTGAGAAGGCGCATCCGGACGTCATGCATTTGCTTCTGCAGATACTGGAAGAAGGCAGGCTGACTGACAGCGTTGGCCGCAAGGTGGATTTCCGTAACACGATCATAATCCTTACCTCCAATCTTGGCTTCGACACATCCAAGAAGGGCGCGGGCCTGGGTTTCTCCGGCGATTCGGAGTCGATGGACTACGAGCGCCTTAAGGCCCAGATGCTTGACGACGCCAAGAAGGCCTTCAAGCCGGAGTTCCTTAACAGGCTGGATGACATAGTTGTCTTCCGTAACCTGCTCAGGGACGATGTTTCCGTGATCCTGGACATCGAACTCAATAAGGTGTTCGAAAGGCTTCATCTGAAGGGGCATAAACTGAAGCTCAATAAGAGCGCGCGCGAGTTTCTTGTGAACAAGGGCTACGATCCGGCCTTTGGCGCCAGGCCGCTGCGGCGTGCCGTGGAGAAGTATCTTGAAGATGCCCTTTCCGAGGAGATTCTCAAAGGAGGCCTGCGACAGGGCTCGTCGATAGACGTGACTGCGACAGCAAAAGGCCTTGTTTTCAGGCAGCGGGTGCCCAGGAAGAGGGGCGCCTCGAAGACGTCAAAAAAAGCTTGAAGAAAGCTTGCATTTATAAAAGTGCCGTGCCAGTATTCACGGGCTTTTTTACGGAGGACCCATGGCAGTAAGAATCAGGTTAAAGAGGACTGGCGGAACGAATGACGCCTGTTACCGCGTGGTTGCGGCTGACAGTCGGTCACCTCGTGACGGAAGTTTTATAGAGCAGCTAGGCTGGTATGACCCTAAGAAGAAGGGCGTCAATTTCGAGCTGAAGCTGGAACGAATTGAATACTGGAAGAACCAGGGCGCGCGTTTAAGCGACACTGTAGTCAGCTTGGTCAAGAAAGCCAAGAAGGCTGCTGTTGGAGCGTAGGCGGCGGGCGGGGGCAGGACATGTCTGATCCTGTCAAAATAGAAGTTATTACTATTTTCCCCGGCATGCTCAAGGGATTCCTTGAAGAGAGCATGCTGAAAAGGGCCGTCAACCTGGGGCTGGTTGAATTTGGAACAGTGAACCTGCGTGACTTCACGCGGGACGTTCACAGAACAACGGATGACAGGCCGTTTGGCGGCGGGCCCGGTATGGTGATGAAGCCGGAGCCCATATTTGAAGCCGTCGAATCTGTCAGGTCACCGGAGTCTAGGGTTGTGCTGACTACCCCACAGGGGAGGAAGTTCGACCAGGGATGTGCTGGTGAGCTGGCCGGTGCGAAGCACCTGGTATTCATCTGCGGCCACTACGAGGGGGTAGACGAGAGGGTCAGGCAGGAGTTGGTCACTGATGAGATATCAATCGGTGATTACGTGCTGACCAACGGGGTTTTGGCCGCGGCGGTGATTATAGATGCGGCTGTAAGGCTGATGCCGGGTGTGGTCGGCGGTGAAGGGGCTGTGGAGGACGATTCGTTCAGTAACGGGTTGCTCGAGTATCCGCAGTACACGAGGCCGGCCGATTATCGCGGCCTGAAGGTGCCGGACATTCTTATGTCGGGCAACCATGGCGAGATAGAGAAGTGGCGCAGGAAGATGGCCGAGGCAAGGACGCGTGAGAGGCGCCCTGACCTGCTGGAAGAGAAATGATTTTTGATTGGAGGAAGAGATTATGATAGCCAAAGCTATTCAGAAGATTAAGGACGAGAGCGGGAAGAAGGACATCCCGGAAATAAGCGTCGGTGATTCAGTAAAGGTTCACGTAAAGATCAAGGAAGGCGAAAAAGAGCGTATCCAGGTTTTCGCGGGAACAGTGATTGCCAAAAAGGGCAAGGGGATTTCCTCAAGCTTTACCGTCAGGCGAATTGCCGCGCACGGCGTTGGTGTTGAGAGGGTGTTTCCTGTAAGCTCGCCGGCTGTCTCAAAAGTAGAGATCTCTAGCTCCGCAAAGGTTCGCCGCGCAAAACTCTACTATCTGCGGCGTCTTTCCGGCAAGAAGGGCCGCCTGAAGACCACAATCAGGTAGCTGTGCAGGAAGGCCCATCTCTCCTCGAATACGAAGAAGGACTCTGGGCCAAGGGCCTCATGAGGGTTGCCGGCGTCGACGAAGCTGGACGAGGTCCGCTGGCCGGACCGGTAGTGGCTTGCGCGCTGGTTTTTGATCCCGGTTTCGCCAGGACAGCAAAGGACGGTGTTCTCTCGGGTCTTACCGACTCAAAGCAGCTGTCCGAGTCCAAGAGGGACCATTTCTTCGAATTTCTGGAGAGGTCTGATAGCGTTGAGTTTGCCCTGGGATCGGCTGCTCCCGAAGAGATCGACCAAATCAACATCCTGCAGGCGACATACCGCGCCATGGAGCGTTCTGTCAAAGGCCTGGGCTCGCTGCCGGATCACGTACTGGTGGACGGTCTGCCAGTCAAGGGGCTGCCGTGTAAATCGACCTCTATTGTCAAAGGGGATTCCAAGAGCCTGAGTATTGCGGCGGCAAGTGTGATTGCGAAAGTCACACGTGACAGGATCATGCAGCAGCTCCATGAGCAGTACCCTGTTTACGGCTTTGATTCTCACAAGGGGTATGGATCGAAACGACACGTCCAGGCTCTTCTTGAGCACGGCCCTTCGCCCGTCCATAGGACTTCGTTCCGGCCGGTTAAGGAAGCGCTGGGTATCAAAGAGCGCAAGAAGCCGGACGACGGCGCTGGCGGCCAGCTTGAGTTCGGGATCGAATAATGTGGGCATGGCTGCGGAACAGGCTCTTAAGCAGAAAAAAGCCTCATCACCTTCAAAGCGGTGAGTGGGGAGAAGCCCAGGCAGAGAAGCATTTGGCATCAATGGGCTGGAAGATGCTGGGCAGGCGCGTCCGCTGCGGCAACCGCGAAGAAATAGACCTTGTGGCCCGCGATGGCAAGGTCCTAGTGTTTATCGAGGTCAAGACCAGGGCGGGAGAAGATTATGGCAGGCCAATAGCCGCTGTTGACAGGCGAAAGAGGGCGCTTCTCTGCAGGGCCGCCGCGCGGTATCTCGCCAGGCTCGAGAACCCGAGAGTTTATTATCGGTTCGATGTTGTAGAGGTGCTTGGAAGTCCTTCGAGCGGCCTTGTCGACCTTAGGCATACACCCGACGCATTCCACATGGATCGACGCTACAGCGTTTGAGTCCCGTCAGACCGCCATTGCTTTCTCGATTGCCTCATATACATCTTGAAGCGTGACGGGCTTTGTGAGCAGCACGTCGACGCTTGGCGGCAGCTCATCAGGGTCCATGAGGTCCCCATAGCCGGTAAGCATGATGATTGGAATTTCCGGTGATTCGCTCTTAAGTCGTTTTGACAGCTCTACGCCGTCCATTGAAGGCATTGCCTTGTCGGTTATAACCAGCGTAGGTTTGCTGCTCTTGAACGCGGCAAGAGCTTCCTCGCCACTTGAGCAGATCGTTAGCTTCTTTGCCTGGCTGGAGAGCAGTTTCTCCAGCAGATAGCGTGTTCTTTCATCATCGTCGATAACTAGAATATCAAGCGGCTTTGGCTTGCCGTGTTCCTCGTCCGCGGCCGGCTCCGAGGGCTTCTCTTTGTGAGCGCGTTGTTTCAGTTTTATGACAATCTCAGTGCCATTCCCGAGCGAGCTCTTAACTGTCATACTGCCTCCATGCCTTGTGACTACGCCGTAACTCCTCGAAAGCCCCATGCCTGTGCCGGAAGCGAACTTTGTTGTAAAGAAAGGATCGAGGCAGTGTGCCCTGACCTTCTCAGACATGCCCTTTCCGTTGTCGCTGATTGAGATATAGATGAAGCCTTCTTCGTACCATGCCCTTACAGTGATTATGCCGCCCTTTGGCATGGCTTCCACGGAGTTGGTTATGAGATTTTCGAGGACGGCCCTGATTGCGGCCTTGTCGCAGTCCGTAGGGGGGATGGGGCCGGTCATGACCTGCATTTCGATGGGCCTCTCTTCTTCCATGGCCTTGATCTTCCACGCGTGCTCTGTCGCTTTCACCGCTTCCTGGATGACCTCTGCCAAGTCAACGGTGTCGAATTCATCTTCTGACGCCGGGCGATAGAAGTCGCGGAGGGATTTGACGGTGCTGGCTGCCGTGGCTGCTGAATGTCTGATCATCTCCAGGTCCGTCGCAAGCTGGTGCTTATCATTCAGCAGTTCAGGATTGGTCAGCAGCAGGTCGCTGATGCCGAGAATCGGCACGAGCGCATTGTTAAAGTCGTGCGCTATGCCCGCTACTACCTGGCCCAGCGCGCTCATGCGCTCATGCCGGATTGCCTCGTCCTGGGCCTCTTTGAGGTGGGACAGGGCGTCTTCCAGAAGCTTGTTTGAGTTCACGAGGAGCTGCTCCTTCTCGCGGCGCATCTCTACGTTGCCCAGGGCCGACGCAATGATCTTCATTAGATCAAGCTGGTCATCGGACAGGTCCACGGCTTTTCTGTAGCACACGCAAAGCACTCCGATGCGCATGTCGCCGGTCATTATCACGTGTCCCAGGTAAGTCTTGATGCCGAGCTCCGCGACCGCAGGATCGTTCTTTCCGTAATCGGACTCATGCACGTCCTGTACCAGAAGATGGTTCTCTTCTGAGCGCAGCAGGAGGTCCGGGCAAAGTCCGCTGCCTGTCATCTCCTTGGAGTCAAAGGCCTGGGGGATGTTCCATGCTCCCACAACGGCCAGGGCGTCTCCTTTCAGCGCGCGATAAACAGAGAAGTCCGCCTTCATGATTTTGCCGGCCAGCCTTACAAGGCTGTCGACATTGTTCTTATAGTCGTTGCCGAGAGAGAGCAGGCAGGTCGTTATCTGCCTCAGGTCTTTGTCCAGCTGCATCATCTGGCCGTGAGCCTGGAAGGAGACGCGTATGTCCTCGTCCGTTGGTGAGACCCTGACGTTGTACCAGTTTCTGTGGGGCTCCGCATCGAAATATGCATCAAAGGAGAGTGCGCAGCGGTTCTCGGCGGCTCGCCTGTAGTTCTCTTCGAATGCCGTGCCGCGCGCTTCGGGGAAGACGTCAAAGATGTGCTTGCCGACAACTTCTTCGCCCTTTCTGCTCATCAGGCGCTCTGCCCCGATATTAAAGCAGGTTACAACCAAGTCGAAATCCATCGCCATTAATGCGCCGCTGATGTCGTTTAGGGCATTGCTGGAATCTTGTCTCGCCATGTCGCAGATATTAGAGGAGAATCGGCTCGGAGTCTAGAAGATCTGTCAGGTCCACATGCGAACTCCAGCTAGTGTTGCTAAAACCCATGAAATTGAATAATATTCCGTATTACATTTTTTAAGTAAGGAGGTTGAAATGACTGTTAAATTCAATGCAAAAGAAGTTTTCGAGATAGCCGAGAATATCGAGGCCAACGGTGCGGTTTTCTACAGGACAGCAGCGAAAATGCACCCGAACCAAGCGGACCTGCTCAACAGGTTTGCGGGCATGGAGGAGGAGCACAAAGCCACGTTCGCTTCCATGAAGGAGGCTATTTTAGGAATGGGCGACGTTGACATGCTCAATGACCCCAATGACGACGCGTCGCTGTATCTTGAGTCGATCGCTGACACGCACGGCGGCGAGGGCTCGCCGGGCATGGCCCAGCAGCTTACCGGCAACGAATCAGTTGAAGAGATTATGGATCTGGCGGTCCACGCCGAGAAGAAATCGATCCTCTTTTACGTTGGGCTGAAAGACCTGGTTCCGGAGAGCCTGGGCAAGAAACACGTCGACAGGATTATCTCTGAGGAGAAGCAGCACGTGATCACGCTTCTCGCTGAGAAAGCCAAGCTCGGGTGACAACCCTGGGGGCTGCGGTGGCGTCAATCCTGTTCGCCGGCGGTCTTCGGCAGCCTTGCGATTATGGCTGACGCTGCCATGAACACCATGGGCAGCGCCATTGACGCTCCAAAAGCTATAATGAACGTCTGTAATTCCGCCGCTTTGGCTCCCACTGCGGCATACAGCGCTGATATCCCCAGGTTCGATAGTGATACCAGCACCATGAATTTCCTGAACCGCATGTGCGTCAGTCCGGCAAAGAATACAGAGGCTTCGGCAAGCACCGGTACAGGGCGTGCGATAACAATGAGCCATGCCCCGAATCTTCTATTGAGGTGTTCCAACCTCTCCGCCTCTTTGTGGCCCAGCGATCGGTAGAGCGCGAAAGTGCCAGGCTTTTTTCCCAGCCAATATCCGGCAATTGAGCTGACCGTCATTCCGAGAAACGATACGAGTGTGCCAGGGAGAATTCCCAGCAGGTAGCCGCAGGCGGTGCTGGCAAGGCTGGACGGAACGGGAAGGAGGATATCGGATGAAAGCAGGCCGCCCATCAGGAGCGCGGCCATCGGCCGGGCCATGGACCCATTCATTACCGATTCTGTCCAATTTTCGATCTTCTCCCCGAAGAAGAAGAACGGAAGAAGAATGATTGTAAGGATTACGGTCCAAAAGAGAAAATGCCGCGCAATCTGTGCCCTCGCTCTCACCAGCAGTCCTTTCGCTCGCGGAGTTGTGCAAATATGTCTGCTGGATAGCCGTTCAGGCCTGTGCGCTCGGGGAAGCTTGGGTCATCGCACATCAGGAACACGTTAGTCTCCAGCTCTTCGCCCAGGGTTGCATGCGCCGGTGCGCCGTTATCACGTATCTTGCTGATCCGGGCCCTGATGGTTTCGTCGCCAGGCAAGACAGACTCGCAGAACTCAAGGTTGTCGAGTGTGTAATTGTGTCCGGGAAAAACCCCGGTTTCCGGCGGCAGCCTGCGCAGTTTCAGTAGGGAGCCCCACATCTGGTTCGCCGATCCCTCAAGCAGTCGGCCGCACCCGCCAAGAAACAGCGTGTCGCCCGAAAACAGCGCACCCAGCTCAGGGAAATGATAGCAGATATGCGACGACGTGTGGCCTGGCGTCGCAATCATCTCGCATGCTGTTCCCAGAGATGAGACGTCAGTGATGTCGGCGCAGGCAACCCGCGGATCCTCGGGGCCCACGACGGTGCAGCCCGTCTCCTGCTTCAGCCGCCCGCATCCTCCCGTATGGTCATGGTGGTGGTGGGTGATGATTACATGGCTCAGCAGCAGTTTGTGTTCTTTCAGGAAATCCGACACCGGGGCGTGCGCGGCGGGGTCCACCGCGATGGCCGACCTGTCATCATGTATAATGTGTATGAAGTTGTCTGAAAGCGCGGGGATAGAGCTGATGACAGGGTCGATCACGGTCAGTCGGAGGACATGCTGGCACTGGGGACCGTATTGGCCACGGCTGCCGGCACCTCAAAAAAGTTGATAGGTTCGAAGCTGAACAGTGATGCGATCATGTTGCTCGGGAAGCTCTCGCGCCTGTTGCGGTAGTCGCGGACGTTGCCGTTGTAGAAGCGGCGCGCTGCCTGTATGCGGTCTTCAGTATTCACGAGCTCGCGCTGCAGTGCCAGGAAGTGTTTGTCCGCCTTCAAGTCCGGGTAGTTCTCAACGACGGCCATAAGCTGTTTCAGCCCGTCTACGAGCTGTACTTCGTCCTGTGCCTGTTCATCCGGAGTGCCGTTGTTTGCGATGCAGAGAGAGCGGAGCCGGGTCACACTCTCTAGGACGTCCTTTTCATGTTTCGCGTAACCTTTAACGGTGGCAACCAGGTTAGGGATAAGGTTGTAACGCCTTTTAAGCTCTGTATCGATATTGCTCCACGCGTCGCGAATGTGGTTCCTCAGTGAGACGAGTGAATTATATGTCAATATGCAGAAGAGGATTATCGCCAGCGGTATTCCCAGTAGTATGATCATTCTGTCTACTCCGAAAAAAGATAGTTAGGCATAAGCTCTCTGGCCGCGACCAGCCGGTCGAGATTGCGCTGCAGCGTCTCCGGCGGCAATCTTCCGTTGAAAGCGAAAGCGTAAGAGCTGGCTTCAATTTCGATATTAAGGTCCTGGTTGGAGAGCATGTATTCGATCATCCGCGCATGGCATACGTCATAGGCAAATTTCCTGTCCCGCGAGCGGACGCAGAACTTGCGCGAGAACTCATGTGATTCGAAGTCGATGTCGTCATATCCAAATGCCTGGGCAATCTTGGAAAAAAAGCCTTCCCGGGAAATCTTCAGCTCAGGGAAAGCCTTTTCCATCGTCAGGACGAAGAAGCAGAGGTAGTGATGGTGGGTTCGGCGATGCCCCTTCGAATCTGTGGAATGTGTCTCGTAGTGGTAGTCGAATGCCGTGACGGGATGGTTCCGGTAGTCCCCTCGCATTACATTGAAGGCATAACGGTTCGAGCCGGCTTTGGCCCTGTCAATGAAGCTGTAGTGGCTCGCAAGAGCCCTGTCTTTGGCCGGGCTGTAGCTCAGGCCCAGCTGGGTTGCTGCATTGAGCAGGGCTTCGCGGCGCTTCTTTTCAGCAAGGTGGCCAAGATAAATCATAACGCCTATCACGGCGAATATGGCTAGAAAGAAAAAGACTGGCATAACGCCAAAAGAATAGGGGAATAGATTGAGAATGCCAAATATTCTTTGGCTGGAAATGACACCGGTATCAGCTACTCTGCAGCAATCTGCTCCAGGGTCGGTTTTGTTCTGCTGACGTGCTTGACGATCCAGCGATATTGCCGGCCGTTATGTTCCGTTTCAACCGTGTCCCCGGCCTCCAGCATCTTTCCGTTAATCATTGCCATGTTTCCATTGGCTCCCGCGACGACCCCTCCCATCCGGAGGGAGGCCATGGCGCCATCCCAATCAACCCTGTCCGGTGAAGTCCTTCTCGAATATGGCTGGCGACGTGTGGGTTCACGCTTCGGCGGGGGAGGGGTATATTTCTTTTGTGTGGTCTGGTCTGGTGCGGGTTCGTCCATTTCCGCTCTCCGCAGTTCCTCTTCAATCCTGGCCTGCTTTTCGAGCGCTTTCTGCTGCATTCGCATTGCCTCCTGCTGGATTAGAAGTGCCTCCTGATGCATGGCGTCATTGCGTGGCTCCGCTGGATGCTTGTAGTCGAGATTGAGGCCTCCGCCGTCCTTGGCTGCAGAAATGAAAATGGACGCCATACTGAAGCCGAAGATGACGGCCATTATCACGGCAAAAATGATTTGGACCGCAACGAAAACGAGGACTACGATCACGGACTTCCAGAAGGAGATCCAGCAGAAGGTCATGATCACAGCCGCGGTCAGGGCGATTTGAGCAGGCCATATGAGGAGCGGAAAGATTTTGCCGAGGAGCAGAATTACCAGGAAGTTCCCCACCATAACGCCGGCCGTTACCATGGCGGCCTTGGAAAAAGAGGTGTCTGCCTCATGCTTGGCAATCAACTTCAGGGAGAGCTGCAGGATTGCAGCCTGAATCAGCACCTGGATGATTAATCCTCCGAAAAGCAAGTGTCACCTCCATGGACCCTTTTTTCAGCCTCGCCTTGCAATATAAATCAGCGGGCTCGGTGAATCAATGCTCTTAAGGCTGATTTCTTTATTTTACTGTATTTTCAGTGCTCCTGAGCGCCAAGGAATCGCCTGATAATGCTTGTAATACACGCAATTCGTGCGGTAGTTTACTCGATTTGTGTGGATTAACAGATCTTTCCTCCGTGAAGGAGGACGGAATACTGCGGGTTTATCGAGATGAGAGATATAGGCATAGGCATACTTGGATTCGGTACGATAGGAACTGGCGTGGTCAAGGGGCTTCAGGAAAACGGGGACCTTCTGGCCGAAAGGCTCGGTGCCCGGCCGGTGATCAGGAAGATAGCGGACATTGACCTCGAATCAGACCGGGGCGTTGATGTTGACCCGTCAATATTGACAAACGATGCCGCTGCCGTGGTGGATGACCCTGATGTTCATGTTGTTGTGGAGCTCATTGGCGGCACCGGTATCGCCAAGGATTTGGTGATGAAGGCCCTTGAGGCCGGGAAACCTGTTGTGACGGCAAACAAGGCCCTTTTGGCCAAGCACGGCAAGGAGATAGTGAAACTTGCGCTCGATAAGCAGGTCGACATCTATTTCGGCGCCAGTGTAGGCGGCGGGATCCCAATCATAAGGGCGCTCAGGGAAGGGCTGGTGGCGAACAGGGTAGAGAGCATAGATGCCATCCTTAACGGGACCTGCAACTACATTCTTACGAAGATGGAAGAAGAAAACATGGCTTTTGAGGTGGCGCTGAAGAAGGCCCAGGAGGCAGGGTTCGCGGAGGCTGACCCAACGCTGGACATTGAGGGTCACGACACCGCGCATAAGGCCGCGATCCTTGCATCCCTGGCATTCGGCATGGAAGTGCCGCTCGATTCGATACATGTCGAGGGCATAACCGGCGTTTCAGACATTGACATGAAATACGCGCTTCAGGCGGGATACAGGATCAAGCTGCTTGCCGTGATAAAGAGCGGCGATGGAGAAGTAGAGGTCAGGGTCCATCCGGCGCTTGTCCCGTTGAACCATGTTCTGGCCTCGGTCAGGGGCGTTTACAATGCGGTCCTGGTGAGGGGCGACCTGGTCAAGACATCGCTTCTTTACGGGCGGGGTGCCGGCATGGAGCCGACGGCCAGCACCGTGCTTGGTGATGTTGCGGACGTGGTGCGCAATATAGTTTGCGGATCGCCCTGTCGGGTGCCCGCGGTTTCTCTCCTTGCGGAAAGCCGCGTTATGAAGGACATGGCCAATATTGAGTCAAGGTACTACATGCGCTTCTCCCTGAAGGACGAGGCGGGCGTTGTCGCCCAGTATTCTGAGGTACTTGGAAGACACGGGATCAGCATAGCTTCCCTCATGCAGAAGGAAGAAAATGAAGGCGACAGCTTTGTTCCGGTCGTACTCGTGACGCACAAGACGGTTGAGAAGAAGGTGCGCGCGGCTCTGGAGGAGATAGACGCCCTTCCTACTGTCGGTGATAAGACCGTTGTCCTGAGAATCGAGGAGCAGGAATAAGCGAAGCGGCTTTCCTCGGCTGCAGATGAGGCATACTTATGTATAAGGTTTGCAAATTTGGTGGTTCCTCCCTGGCGGACGCAGGGCAGATAAGCAAGGTCTGTGATATAGTCATGGCCGACAAAGACAGGCGCGTGATCGTTGTGTCCGCACCAGGCAAGCGCAGCAGTGACGATGTTAAGGTAACAGACCTTCTCATAAGGTGCGCCGAGGCACGGCTCGCGGGCGGCGACGCTGCTGATGAGATGGCCGCGGTAATGGGCCGGTTTGAGGCGATCCGCAATGACCTCGACATTTCCAGCGAAGTAACCGATTCGATAGAGGCCGACCTGAAAGCCCGTGTTGGAGGGGACACAAACAACGAGCTGGCTTTCACCGACGCGGTAAAGGCTTCGGGCGAAGATTTCAATGCCAGGATTGTGGCGGGTGAGCTTGTTCGCAGGGGGGTTGAAGCCCGCTACCTTAATCCGAGGGAAGCGGGGATGCTGATGACCGACGAGTTCGGCAATGCCCAGCTTCTGCCTGAGTCCATGCATAACCTGGCTGCCGTGTCAGATTACCAGGGCGTCACGGTGTTTCCCGGCTTTTTCGGCTATACGAAGGACGGGCAGATCGTCACATTCCCGCGGGGCGGAAGCGATATCACCGGCTCGATCCTTGCCGCGGCGGTCAAGGCTGATCTTTATGAGAATTTTACTGATGTTGACTCCGTGTTTGCCGTTGATCCCAGGATTGTGCCTGAGGCCGTGCCGATCACGGAGCTCACGTACAGGGAGATGCGCGAACTGGCTTACGCGGGGTTCTCTGTTCTTCATGAGGAAGCCATATCGCCCACGGCACGTGCAGGCATCTCGATCTGCATAAAGAACACTAATAATCCCGAAGCGCCCGGAACGATGATCCGGCCGGAGCGCAGCCCGAGTGAGGGCACTGTGGTGGGCATTGCCGGAGATGACGGCTTTGTTTCCGTATACGTCGATAAGTACCTCATGAACAGGGAGATCGGGTTCGGGCGGAGGCTCCTCGCAATGTTTGAAGACGAGAAGATTTCCTACGAACACATGCCGTCCGGAATCGACAGCGTCTCCGTTGTTCTCAAGGAAGAGGGATTTGACGCTGAAGCGGAAGAGCGGGTCGTAAGAAGGATTACGGAAGAAATGAAGCCTGACGCGGTGCTCGTCGAAAGAGGCCACGCTCTTATCATGGTCGTGGGTGAAGGAATGCACTACATGGTGGGCGTCGCGGCAACGGCGACCCGGGCGCTGGCTGATGCGGGCGTGAACATTGAAATGATAAACCAGGGCGCTTCTGAAATAAGCCTGATGTTCGGTGTTAAGGCCGCCGACAGGAAGAAGGCAGTAGCGGCCCTTTATCAGGCGTTCTTCGCCTGATATGGCGCCTTCCCGCAGTCTATTGTCCTGCGGGGAAAGAGAGAATGTTATGGCAAAGAAGATTTACATATACGACACGACGCTGAGGGACGGGGCGCAGGCGGAAGGGGTCTCATTTTCCAGCAACGGTAAGGTCAAGCTTGCCAGGAAGCTGGACCAGTTCGGCGTCGATTATATTGAGGGCGGCTATGCCGGCTCAAACGACAAGGACATGCAGCTGTTTCGCGAGCTCAGGAAGAAGCCGCTGAAGCACGCGAAGCTGGTGGCATTCGGCAGCACTCGCCGCGCACGGCAGAACGTGAAAAAGGACCAATTCGTTGCCAGCCTGCTGAAAGCCGGAACGGACGTTGTCTGCCTGGTAGGCAAGACGTCTCGACTTCACGTGCAGGACGTCCTGAGGACGAGCATGAAAGAGAACCTGGCGATGATTGCGGACACAGTCGGTTATCTCAAAGACAGGAAGAAAGAGGTCTTTTTTGATGCTGAACATTTCTTTGACGCGTATAAGGACGATTCTGAATATGCGATGAAGGCCCTGGAAGCGGCCGCCTCGGCCGGCGCGGACGCGCTCGTCCTTTGCGAGACGAACGGGGGCTGCCTCAGTCATGAAGTTTACGAAATCACCAAAGCAGTCGTGGATGCGGTTGATGTCGCGGTTGGCATACACACTCATGACGATATGGGGCTGGCAGTGGCGAACTCGCTTGAAGCTGTCAGGGCAGGCGCCGTACAGGTGCAGGGCACCATGAACGGATTCGGCGAAAGATGCGGCAACGCGAACCTGACGACCATCATTCCCGCGCTTGAGCTGAAGATGAAAAAGTCCTGCGTGGGCAGGGCGCAGCTCAAGAAGATCAAAGAAGTGTCGGTTTTCGTTGACGACCTCGTGAACATGAGGCCGGCCGCCCGTGCTCCGTTTGTGGGGAAGAACGCTTTCAGCCATAAGGCGGGGCAGCATGTCAACGCCGTGCAGAAGAACACGAAGTCTTTTGAACACGTGAACCCATCCCTCGTCGGCAACGAGAGGCGCATGCTGGTCTCCGAGCTCGCCGGCGGCAGCGGCGTTCTCCTGAAGGCCATAGAGCTGGGGCTCGGGCGCAAGGAATCGGAAGAGGGCATGCGTGACATCCTGAAGGCCCTTAAGGACCTGGAGAGCAAAGGCTATGCCTACGAGGCGGCAGATGCTTCGTTCCGCATCCTCATTCAGAAGGTGCTGAAGAAACACAAGCCGTTCTTCGAACTCGAAGGCTTCAGGGTCATAGTTGAAAAGCGCGGGAAAGATGAGCCGTGCCTGTCTGAGGCGACAGTAAAGGTGCGGGTTGACGACAACGTTGAACAGACCGTGGCGGAAGGTGACGGGCCTGTTAACGCATTAGACAAGGCGCTGCGGAAAGCGCTTGTGCGTTTCTATCCCGAGATAGCCAAGGTGCTGCTCACGGACTTCAAGGTGCGGATCCTTGATCCGCAGGAGGCCACGGCGGCAACGACGCAGGTTCTAATCGAGTCAGGCGACGGGGAGACAAGCTGGGGAACCGTCGGGGTTTCAGGAAACATCATCGAAGCAGCCTGGGAGGCACTGCTTGACAGTGTTGAGTACAAGCTGTTCCAGGTGGAAAAAGAGTCCAGGGCGCGCCGTCGGCGTTCCGGACGGTAGGGTATATCATGGCTTCCAAGCTTGAGAAACATTACGATCCAAAGGCTATTGAACCAAAGTGGTATGACAAGTGGATTGAGGAAGACCTTTTCCACGGCGATCCTGCCGCGGGCGGGGAACCGTATTGCGTAGTCATACCTCCTCCCAACGTGACAGGCATTCTTCATATGGGGCATGCCCTGAACAACACCATCCAGGACATTCTGGTAAGGTGGCGCCGAATGCAGGGGCGGAACGTTGTCTGGCTGCCCGGCACAGACCATGCCGGAATTGCGACCCAGAATGTAGTCGAACGCGCCCTCAAGAAGGAAGGCAAGACCCGGGAAGACCTCGGGCGCGACAAGTTCATTGAGCGCGTCTGGGAATGGCGCGAGGAATACGGCAATACCATCATCAACCAGCTGAAGAAGCTCGGGTCGTCATGCGACTGGGAGCGCGAGCGCTTTACCATGGACGCGGGGCTGAGCGATGCGGTTGCCGAGGTGTTTGTCCGCCTTTACGACAAGGGCCTGATCTACAGGGGCAACTACATCATCAACTGGTGTTCTCGCTGTCATACCGCCCTTTCTGACGAAGAGAGCGAGCATGCAGATATGAACGGCAAGCTCTACTATATCCGCTATCCCGTCAGGGGTGACAACAAACGCGACCACATCGTAGTTGCGACGACCCGTCCAGAGACCCTGCTCGGCGACGTCGCGGTGGCGGTGAACCCCAATGATGACCGGTATGAGGGGATTGACGCGGCGGAGATAATCCTTCCTGTTCTGGACAGGCCCCTTAAGGTCATAAGGGACGAGTTTGTCGATCCTGAGTTCGGTACGGGGATTGTAAAGGTCACTCCTGCCCACGATCCTAACGATTTTGAAATGGGCAACAGGCACGGCCTTGAACCCATCAACGTGATGAACGGGGACGGCACTATGAACGAGGCAGCCGGCCCGTATGAGGGTATGGACCGTTTCGAGTGCAGGAAAAAGATCCTTGCCGATCTCGAAAAAGCCAAGCTTATCGAGAAGATTGAGGACCATAAGAACTCGGTAGGCCATTGCTACCGATGCGATACGGTGGTTGAGCCGCGGCTTTCTCCCCAGTGGTTTGTGAAGATGAAGCCGCTGGCCGAGCGTGCAGTGGAGGTGGTAAAGGACGGCAGCGTCGAGTTCGTCCCTGCGCGCTGGACAAAGGTCTACCTGGAGTGGATGGAAAACATTCGCGACTGGTGCATCTCGCGTCAGATCTGGTGGGGGCACAGGATTCCTGTGTTCTATTGCGATGACTGCGGCCACGAGTGGGCAGAGAAGGGCGCGCCGGCCGCCTGTCAGAAGTGCGGAGCGGACAAAATCCGGCAGGATGAAGACGTTCTGGACACATGGTTTTCATCCTGGCTCTGGCCTTTCAGTACCTTCGGCTGGCCCGGCAGTAATGAAGACCTGAAATGCTACTATCCCAGCCACGACCTGGTCACGGCTTCGGAGATTATTTTCTTCTGGGTCGCCAGGATGATAATGGCCGGTCTCGAGTTCATGGATGATATTCCCTTCAGCAAGGTTTATATTCACGGCACCGTGAGGGACGACAAGGGCCTCAAGATGAGCAAGAGCCTTGGCAATTCAATTGATCCGCTGGACATCATCAAGGAGTTCAGCGCGGACGCCCTGCGCTTCAGTCTTACCATGCTGACTGCCACGGGACAGGATGTCTATATCTCCAGTGAGAAGTTTGAGATCGGCCGCAATTTCGGGACCAAGCTCTGGAACGCCGCGCGTTTCATGCAGATGCATTCTGAAGGGCTGGATGTCTCCGAGGCGCTTAGCTCGCCCGTTGAGGACGCGGCGCTCCTCTGCGCGGACGACAAGCACATCCTTGCCAGCCTCAGCGAAGCCGTCGCCGACTGCGAGGAAAACCTGGGCCGCTATCGATTCAATGACGCGGCACACGTCCTGTACGATTTCGTATGGAGTAAATTCTGTGACTGGTATGTTGAGTATTCCAAAGAGACTCTATATGGCGATGACGCAGACCGGAAGCGACAGGTGCTTAAGGTCATGCATCATGTGTTTGCCAACGCGCTGAAGCTGCTGCATCCCATCATGCCGTTTGTGACTGAAGAACTGTGGCACGCGATGGGATACAACGCGTCAGATGAATATATCATGCGCGCGCAATGGCCAAAGTCATTTGCGCCTGACCAGATGACAGAGTGGGGTATTACTCCGGAGATAGTCTCATACGTAGACAGCAGGCACGAGCTTGTGAGGACGGGACGCTCCCTGAAGGCCGATTACAGCATAGCTCCTTCAAAGAAGGTTGATTTTGTAATAAAGCCTGCCGATTCTGATATAGCGCACCTGCTCGAGCAGGACCAGGTGACGCTTCGCAACCTGCTGCGGGCCGAGGAACTTCAGCTGGATGACGATTATCAGCCGGACAAGGCCACACCAAGTGCGCTGGGCAAGCTTGGGACGATATATATGCCAATCAAGGGGATCATTGATCCTTCCACCGAGATTGAAAGGCTCAAGGAGCAGCAGGCCCAGGTAGAGAAGAACCTTGGGAATGTTAACGGCAAGCTTCAGAACATGGATTTCGTTAAGAAAGCCCCGAAGCATGTGGTGGCACAGCAGGAAGACAAGAAGGCGGAGCTTATCGAGACCAGGGACAAGCTCCAGCGCCTGATCGACACCCTGTCCAACCTATGACGGCCCGCTGTCCCGGAAAAGCGCCGTGGGTAATGCGGGCAGGACTTGGTTATTCTTCCTTCATGAACTTATAACCCACACCGTGGACTGTCGTGATGAACTGGGGCTTTGAAGCCTTCTTCTCAATCTTCTGGCGAAGGTTTGCGACGAAGCTGTCCAATGAGCGCTGGGTGCCGTAGTATTCCGTTCCCCAGACATCGTTCATGACCTGCTCCCGCGACAGCGCCTTGCCTTCGTTAGAGCAGAGGTAAGCCAGAAGTTCGAATTCTGTGCGTGTAAGCGGTACCTCTTTTCCCTTGCGGGTGAGGATGCGCGACTCCGTGTCGAGTACGCAGTCTCCAAACTCGAAAGTCGGCGGCATCGTGGAAACCCGCTTGCCGCGTTTGAGCACGGCTTTCACCCTTGCCAGGAGTTCGTTGATGCTGAAGGGTTTGGTGACGTAATCGTCCGCTCCCATTTCGAAACCGTGAAGTTTGTCGAATTCATCTGTCCTCGCGGTAAGCATGATTATCGGCATGCTTGCTCCTTTGTCGCGCAGCTTGCGGCACACCTCGAACCCGCTGATCTCAGGAATCATGACATCGAGAAGGACCAGGTCCGGCTTCTTTGTGGTCGCCGCCTCGAGGGCCTTTTTCCCGTCTTGCGCCGTAACTACGTCATAGCCGGCTTCCTTCAGGTTTTCTTCCAGCCCCATAAGCAGGGCCTCTTCATCTTCTACGACTAGAACGCTGTACTGCTTGCTCACCTGTTCACCTCCGTGAAGCTAACCGTTACGCATATCATTACTGTGAAGCCGTCATCATGGCAAAGACAAAACGGCTGCGGTCATGCAGCGAAAGGCAGATATATGCTGAAGACCGCTCCTTTTGTGCTGCCATTACCTGCTTCAATCCAGCCGCCGTGCGCCCGCGCGATGTGCCTGCAAAGCGCCAGGCCGAGACCCACTCCTGAAATGTTCGCCTTATGGGCTGTCCTGGCCCTGAAATACGGCTTGAAGATCCGGTGCCGCTCAGTCGGTTCAATGCCGGGCCCGTTGTCTGCAACACTGATCCGGATCCAGCTCCTTGCAGGACTTAGGAGCCTCCGCTTCCTTTCGACAACTTCGGCGGAAACCGATATCTGCTGCGCGGCGGAGCCGGGCGATCGTCCGTACTTCAGCGCGTTGTCCAGCAGGTTCAGGAGCAGCTGCGACAGTGCGTTTTCGTCGGCCTCGATTTCGGGGATGGAGCTCGACGCGCTTACCTTGAAATCGACCTCCTGCCGCCCTCCGCCGGCTGACGCTGAGAATGATTTAACAGTATCTTCGATTATGGATTTCACACTTACCGTTTTCTTGAAGAAGACGAGCGCGTCTTCCCCGAAACGCACAAAGTATAGCACGCGCTCGACCAGCCTGTTGAGCCTTTCGCATTCGCCTGCCATTGTTCCGAGGAACCGGTGCTGCTTTTCGGGGTTTTTGATTGTTCCCGAGTAGAGGCTCTCGGTCATCATCTTGAGAGAGGCAATGGGGGTCCTCAGGTCATGGGAGATTCCTATAATATAGTTTGCCCGCGCCGATGTGCGGCGGATTTCTTCGTGGACCTGGAATATCAGAATGATGACGCCGGCCAGTATGCCGCCTGACAGCAAGGCTATTCCCCAGATGAGGAGGCGGCTCTGGTTGCGTCCTGTCGCCTCGAGTTCCTTTGGATTGCGCGCGTATGCGGTGACGTTCACGTCCGTGAAGGGGCTTGTCAGGGGGGACCGCGCGAGGAAGTCTGGAGATGCCGTGTCCTCGATACGCTTTCTGATGGGGGACGCTGCCAGTGAATCTTCGATAATGACCGAGTTGTCCGGTTCGTACATCCGCCCATCGGCGCTGAGCGCGATATTGTCAGTTGCGAGCTTGTCCAGAATACGGTCTAGCGCGTCTCTAAAGCCGATAAGATCAACCCGGAATCCCGCGTAGAGGTCTTTACGGTTCGGCACAAGCGTGAAGCAGTAGTATACTCCGCCATCGTTTACAGTGAATATCTCCTGGTCCTTACGGAGGCGGGCGATTTCAATGCGCAGCAGTTCTATGTATTCCGGCCCAGCTGGCGGCTCAACGGCAGGCGCTCCCTGCGGATATATTATGTCCCACGGATCGTGATAGATTATGACCCCATCTATGATGGGGCTGCCGTCTTCGATGACTCGTGCCGTGCGGGCGAGCTCGGCCGCCGATGCGGTGCGCATGAGGACCGAGCCTATGGAGCTTCTGATGCGCGTAAGCTCTTCTTTGATTTCGGATTCGACCTCCTCTGAACAGAGGCGCACCATGCCGGCAGCGGAGATCTTCATTTGCTGCATGATCACGAGTTCGCGGTTGCGCACGGCGCGGCCCGCCATAATGCTCAGAAGTGCGGTAGGCAGTATAACCAGAGCCACAATCGTGATGACGATCCTGTTCCTCATGAGTTGGCATGATAACTGAAACAGGTCGACTAAGCCAGCCGCAACTGCAGTGATAATAGAGGTTTGCCGGGATGTAAGCAATTTGACAGTATCATGCAGTGAAGATGACCGGCAATAATGTGTCGCCCTTCTGGGGGGCAGTCATGTCAGTTGTTCTTCTTGGCTGTTCAGCTGATCAGGCGAATGAGGAGGTGAAAGTCGTGCCCAAACAAAGAGAACCGTTGGTGAGGCAGGCCGTTGGCGCGGGTCGCTGGTTTCCCGGGGACAAGGACGGGCTTTCGGGAATGGTCACCGGCTATATAGAGGCCGCTGGTGATCCCGGGATTAAAGGACGCGTAGTGTCCGCCCTTTCGCCGCATGCGGGATTTGTCTACTCCGGAGGAGTTGCCGGCCATACGTTCCGGGCCCTGAGAGACTCTGCTGCTGGCGGAAAGGGGCCTGAAACTGTTGTGATAGCCGGCTTCAGCCACAGCCATGGTTTTTCGGGAGTGGCGCTGATGGACGGTGACTTTGTGAGGACACCGCTGGGCGATGCTGCTATCGATCAGGACGCGAACAGGCTGCTTGTTTCGAGCAGTGACTCTATCCGCGAGGACTACGGGCCGCACTACGGCGAACATTCGGCCGAGAACCAGATTCCCTTTGTGCAGGCTGCCCTGCCGGAGGCCAAGATCGTTGTCGCAATCATGGGTGATCACGACCTCAACACTGTTGACATTTTTGTTGCCGCTCTTAAGCGACTGTCTGAAGACAGGAAGATCGTGCTGGTCGCGAGCACGGATCTCCTGCACGACCCCGACTACGACAAGGTGAGCAGGACAGACAGGGCGACGCTCGAAATGATAACCGGGATGCGTGACAGGGACCTCGCGGGCAGCTGGTCAGGGACAAACCAGGTCTGTTGCGGCATAATGCCGGTGATCAGCGCCATGCGGTTCGCCGAGGTCATGGGCAGCAGCGAGGGGCAGCTTCTCTGTTACCGCAACAGCGGCGACGATTTTCCGGAAAGCAGGGGGGACTGGGTCGTGGGTTACGGCTCTGTAGCGTTCACCGTGGAATAGCGTGCCGGCTCAGAAGAGAACCGCGGGAAGATGGATCCCTTGACTCGGGACATGAATTCGCATTAGGATTCCACGCATCGATCAACTGGAGCTGCATCAATGCTGGATATTAAGAGAATTAGAGAGAACCCTGATGAGGTAAAACAGGGGCTGGCTAATCGGGGAACCGACGTGTCACTCGTTGATGACGTACTCAGCCTTGACCAGGAGCGTCGAGGTATTCTCGCTGAAGTTGAAGCGCTGAAGGGAAAGCGCAACAAGGTTTCCAAGGAGATAGGAGCCGCAAAGAAGCGCGGGGAAGACACCGCTTCGATACAGGCTGAGATGCGCGGGCTCGGTGAGAAGATTTCAGCCCAGGACGAAGTCGTAAAGGATGTCGACTCAAGGCTGCGTGAGAGCCTGCTGAAGATTCCGAATGTGCCGCATGAAAGCACGCCCGTAGGTGTGACGGAAGAGGACAACAGGGAAATCAAAGTGGTTGGTCAGAAGCGGGAATTTGATTTCCAGCCGCTAAATCATATTGAGCTGGGGCAGAAGCTGGGAATATTCGACTTTGAGCGGGCCACGAAAATTGCAGGCGCCGGCTTTCCCCTTCTTGTTGGCATGGGTTCACGGCTGCAGCGGGCGCTCATTCAGTACATGCTGGATTTGCATGTGAATGAGCATGGTTACACGGAGGTTTGGCCGCCGTCCGTGGTAAATACCGATTCGATGACAGGAACGGGGCAGCTGCCGAAGATGGCTGATGACATGTATCACGCGACTGATGACATGTGGCTGATCCCCACTGCGGAAGTTCCGGTCACAAATATCTATCGACAGGAGATTATCGAAAAACCGCTGCCGATCTATCTTACCGCATACACGCCCTGTTTTCGCCGCGAGGCAGGGGCCGCCGGCAAGGACACGCGCGGCCTCATCAGGGTGCACCAGTTCGACAAAGTCGAGATGGTCAAGTTCGTTGATCCGGCGACCTCATACGATGAGCTTGAGACGCTGACAGCCAACGCCGAAGATGTTTTGCAGCGACTGGGACTTCACTATCGGATTCTTGCACTCTGTTCCGGAGACATAAGCTTCGCCGCCGCCAAGTGCTATGACATAGAACTCTGGGCGCCAGGCCAGGACGGCTGGCTGGAAGTGTCGTCCTGCAGCAACTTCGAGGACTTCCAGGCAAGGCGTGCCAACATTCGGTACAGGGACGGGGACGGCAAGGCCCAGTTCCTGCACACTCTGAACGGTTCGGGTGTTGCGCTGCCCCGGCTTGTGGTCGCGATTCTCGAGAATTACCAGTGTGCCGACGGAAGCGTAGATATACCCGGGCCGCTGCAGCCTTACATGGGCGGCATCAAGAAGATAGAGCCCTGCGCCTAAGCAGTTCGCTGGATCCAGTTTGTCTTAGTATGCCCCGCATGCGTCCAGGGCTTCGAACATGGCTGTGACATTTTCCGGGGGGACGTCGGGCTGAATGTTATGCACCTGGCAGAACACAAATCCGCCTCCGGGGGCGAGAATGTCCACGCTTCGTTTGACGGCGTCCTTCACTTCAGAAGGAGATGCCTTGTTGAGGACCGACTGCGTATCAATGCCTCCGCCCCAGAACGTAAGGTCCGATCCGAAATCAGCTTTGAGGCCTTTCAGCTCCATTCCTTCCGCGCTCAGCTGTATTGGGTTGAGGGCGTCCGCGCCGGCCTCGATCAAGTCAGGTATGAACTCCCTGACCGAGCCGCACGAATGGAAAAGGATCGGGGTCTCAAAGGCCTGCTTTACGTGAGCAAAGAGGGTCTTCTGATATGGCTTGATGAGGCCCCTGTAGAGTTGAGGCGCCAGCATAGGGCCGTTTTGCGTGCCGAGGTCATCGTTGAGCAATACGACATCAATGCCTGATTTGAGTTGAGGTGCCAGTTGATCGATCCGCCTGCAATAAGCTTCAATCAGGATGTCGAGGAGTGTGCGTACCATGGGTTCGTCTGTCAGAAGATCTACCATGAAGTTCTCGTATCCGCGTAGAAGCTGCCCGGCCGCGAGGATGTGGCAGCAGAGGTTAAACACCACGCATTCGCCTTCCGCGTTCATTGTCTGCATGCGTTCCTGCATGTTTTCAACCTCCTCGTCCGCGAAGGATGGGTAGTCAAATGCCGAAACCGTCTTTTTGTGCCGCGCGATATCAGCCGCTTTCGTGACGGACTGGAGAGGGGGATTTACGGGATCAAAGTAATAGCCGTCCTTGGGCCTTCTGGCAGCTATTGTTCCATCGGCCCCGCGGACGGCTGTTCCGCCTTCCTCGCATGGCTCTTCGTTCCATCGCTCCGGAAGGAGTACTTCCAGCCCAAGCGGGTTCAGTGCCTTCTTCCATGACTTCGGGCCTGGTGTGAGGTTGGCTGTATCGATTCGGAACCGGGCCTTAATCCCTTCGGGTATATAGGCGACGTATTGATAAGGCTCGAAGATTGTCGCTTGCCGCTTTACATCAAGGTGGTCCTGCAGCCTGTTCAGCGCGTATGCAGTCATGCCGGACGATTCAGTGCCGCCAAGATCGCGCGGAACGCGGTCAGGCTCGCGATGGCTGATGGCCGCTAGTACTCTCTCACGAGACGTCATGGCCGTTGGTTCCCTCGGCGGCCTCCGGAAGCTGGCTCGCCTTGCCGTCCGCGTCCACCCACAGGCCGATGACAGGAATTTTGGGGCAACGGCTGCGGATGTATTCCACCGCAGCAAGGGTGTCCGTGTTCTGTTGGGCGTCCGATACTGGGTTTCCAGCACAGTCGTGGTGGCCGACCACGCCGATTCCGACCGACTTGTGTACGTCGAGCGATATGTTTACCCGGGCGATTATCGATTCCAGCTTCACAGGGTCCTGCCGGGAAGACAGTACGCCGTTCGCGCCGGGCTCCGTGATCATGTCCACATGGTCGACATTGAAGTGATCTTTCATGTAATGAAATACGGGCAGCTGGGCCCGGCCGTCCATGCAGTTTATGGCTGTAGCGAAACTCATAAGTTAATTTCTCCGACTGCCACGCATTAAAACACTTGCGAGCTCCGGTTGCAATGACTAGGCGCCGCAGACAACGGATTAGTCCATGTCATTCGCGGTACTGCCTGTTTCTGCGGGGCTAAACATCCGGTTCCTCAACATTATCAGGTCTAGAAATTGTCCGGAAGAGAGAACGGAGCAGCGTAAATATGCGCCAGGCGCAAAAAAGGCAAACAAGCAGCGCTAAGGAGCCGTGCCCGGGACTGGGGTTCCTTCCGTAGAAGTTTGCCGCGGCAGAGAGGCCGGAAACGGTACCGAAAAGCAGATAACCAATGCAGGCCAGCGTGGTTACCATGATGCCTGATGACCTTCTTCTCATATTCCTGGCTCCAGCCCACTGACGTGCGACCTGGGTGATCCAGTCGCAGAGATCTGTTTTACGGGGATTCTTTCGGCCGCAGTATTGGGGCCCTGTTCTCGGGATCACAATTCGGGTTCAAACTCTCTTCATCATCAAGCAGCATTCCGCAGGGCGATGTGCTGGTAATAAACGGCAATACTGCGTCAGGCGTGGTGATACGCGTGCTTTTCCGGTGTCCCTTTGAGGTCCGGCTTGCCGCGCTCTTCCCGGGAAGGGCGGCGCTCCCTTCATGTGTGCCTGGTGCTTTCATTTCCTGAGTTGATGTTTCATGAATGAGCCGAGGCGTGGGTTCAGCCGCCAATGGTATTTTCCCGCGAGAGGATCGCTATGGCGATGAGCAGGAGTTCCGCGTACTGGTCCGTTTTCAGCACGGTTATCCATGTGCTCCTGTGCTGGGCTATCTCTGCGAGCACGCTCGTCTCGGTCTTGAGTATGAAGATGGGGTTGAGTCCTCCGATATGCACTTCGGCCCGTGGGAGGTTACGTATCTCGATAGAGTATTTCTGAGGGATAATGCCTGCCTGGCCCATTGTGCCGACGTGTTTGCCGGCCTTCATCAACCTGTGCCGCGGAAAGAGAATTGTGTGGTCCTGCTGTGTGACCAGCACCTCATTTTCCCTGGCGTCCGTGACCGTGTATTGCCTGCCGCTCAGCGACAAGACCCTCGCGCGTACACTGTAGAGCAGCTCCTTGCCCTCCGTCTGTACAAGTGTGTTATTTGCTAATCCGCCAAGCTTTGGGCTTATGAGGTAGACAGTATTACTCTTAATCTTTGAAGAATTCATAACGCTGCCTATCAGTTTAGCAGTTTGAGAGCGTTTCGCAAGAAGGCGATTCAAGCTGGTGAGTTGCTGTTGATTAGCATTATTGCGTCTGCTAGAGTAGCGTCCTTATGAAAGATCAACGCCCAGATCCAAGTCGTATTCTTGAGCTTACCTCGGCCTTTTATGACTCGTGTGTTCTTTTTTCCGCCTCAGATTTGGGTGTGTTCGCGTACCTTGCGGAAAAGGGCTGCGGAGACTCGGAGTCTGTCGCGGCGGGCTGCGGCCTTTCCGGCCGGGGATGTCGCCTTCTGCTGGATGGATGCGTTGCCCTTGGCCTGTTGGAAAAGGAGGGCGGCATATACAGAAACACGCCTGAGGTGTCCATGTTTCTCGTCCCTGGCGCGCCGGGGGATCTCAGCAAGGCGATTCGCTATAACAGGGACGTATATCCGGCCTGGGGCAAGTTGTCTGAGTTTGTGCGGACGGGTGAGCCAGTGGAGAAGCCCGAAATTCATCTGGGCGAGGATCCTGAGAGGACCCGTGCATTCGTTCTTTCGATGCATGGGCGCGCCATGGGGATAGGCAGGGCAGTTGTGCCTGGTATTGACCTTTCGGGAAGAAAACAGCTGCTTGATGTTGGAGGAGGGCCGGGTGCGTATTCAACGCTGATAGCTCAGAAGCATCCTGAGATTTCCTGCACCATGATCGATTTGCCGGCCGTGGCGACCATAGCTGACGAGCTCATTGAACAGGCGGGCGTATCGGACCGGGTGCAGACGATTAAGGGAGATTATCATACCGCTGAGTTCCCTGGCGGTAACGATGTGGTTATCTTCTTTGGAGTGCTGCACCAGGAGTCGCCGGAAGATATAGTCGCACTTTTCAAAAAGGCTTACGACGCGCTGAATCCCGGCGGCATAGTATATGTCATGGATATGATGACAGATTCAACGCACGCGGCGCCAAAGTTCTCTTCCCTCTTTGCGGTGAACATGGCCCTGACAACGGTAAACGGCTGGGTGTTCTCTGATGAGGAGCTTGAAGGCTGGCTTGTTGAGGCCGGTTTTACCGGGTTTTCCTGCAGGCCTCTTCCGCCGCCTATGCCTCACTGGCTGGCAGTCGCCGAAAAAGCAGGTTGATTTCGTTCGAGGTTTGAAAGCGAAACCACGAATTAACACGAATGGATACAAATCGACTTTCAAATGCCTGAAACGAAGAATATAGACAGTTCTGATACTGCCCGGGACTACGCGCTCATGGCTGAGGTGAAGCAGGGGCGTCAGGAGGCGTTTCGCGAGATTGTCGAGCGGCATCAGCAGGGACTGGTCAATTTCTTTAGAAAAATGGGCATTGCCAACGATGCCGAGGACCTGGTCCAGGACACATTCGTCAGGCTCTACAAGTATCGCGACCGATATGAACCAAAAGCAAGGTTTACGACGTTCCTATATATGATGGCGCGACAGGTGAGGATGGATTACCTGCGAAAGGTGAAGCGCCGGAACGCTCTTGCAGATGAGATGAAGAATGAGGCGGAGCGCGAGGAGGAAGAGGCCAGGTTGGACGGGACGGACCGGCTTCCGGACGTAGACGCGCTGCTGGGCTCGCTGAGTGAAGACATGCGGGAAGTAGTAGTAATGAGTGTGTACAAGGGAATGAAGTACGCTGAGATTTCGGAGGTGACCGGGGTTCCTGTTGGAACAATAAAGTCACGTGTTTTTACCGCGATGAGAAAGATGAGAGGCATTCTGAAAAATGCAGGCTAAAGAAGACAGCAGGGGCGGCTGCCTGACTGATGAACTTTTCGCTTCGTATTTTGCGGGCGAGCTGTCCGGCGAGGAACGGGCTGCGATCGAGCGGCATCTCGAAATGTGTTCCGAGTGCAGCGAAGAGATGGCCGGATTCGACGAAGTGCTCCTTGCTTTAAAGCAGGACGATTCTGAAACGACCTGTGATGTCGCGGACGCCGTCATGTCGCGGATAAGCAGCGAAGCAGCGCAGGATCCGCCAGTAATTCCGTTTGGATGGAGCCTGCTGAGGGCGGCGGCGCTTCTGTTCGTGGCCCTTATGCTCGGCATTATGGTCAGCTCAGTCCTCGATCGAGGGGGCGAGCCCGTCAGGCTGGCCGGTACTGCTGTGAATAATGCGGCTGAGTGGCTGCTTTCGGTGCAGGCCGAGGATGGTTCGTGGGACCCGAAAGACTGGGGGGGGCGGAAAGAGCTTGGTGCGAGCCTGACGGGCTTGGCGATGCTGGCTCTTATGCAGTCCGACATTGAAGCTGATGAAGAGCTGGCCCGGGCTGAAGATTACCTTGTTTCTATCCAGAACAAAGATGGAAGCTTTGGGCCTGATTGTGTGGGCAGCATGTATAATCACGGCATAGCGTCGAAGGCGCTCATCGAACTGAAGCGTCAAGGGATCGGAAAAGCAGGCAGCGAGCTCGACTCAGCGCTAGCGTACATTCTCGCGAAGCAGTCCCCGGCCGGGGGATGGAGTTATCGCGAGGCGGACTCGCGAAATTCGAGCATAGGTGTTTCGGTATGGCAGCTTCAGGCGCTGATGGCGGGGCGTGAGGCCGGCATGGGTGGGCTTGATGAGGGCCTAAGGGACGGTCTGGTATGGCTGAACGGCGAGTACAGTGGGGCGGGTGGATTTGATTACGGAATGAGGATTGCCAATGGCGATGTCAGCTCTACAGTCAAGGCGATGGGTGCGATGTGCATGTTGTCCGCCGGCAAAGAGGTCCTGGGGATGTTGAATGCTGATACTATCAACGATGCTCTTACCGTAGCGATGAGCGAAGGGAATGGACGTGATCCATACAAGTCATATTTCATCGCTTCAGCCGCCGACGCGTCGGGGCGGGAGTCGCTGGAAGGCGGGTTGGCGGACCTGCGCCAGAGTATTGCAAAGAACATGGTTACTAAAGGCGATAATGCCGGAAGCTGGGATTCCGACGTGAAGTGGGGCTCCGTGGGAGGCAGGGTCTACTCGACCGCCATGGCGGCGCTGGCGCTCAGCAACGGTTACATGGGAGATGTTCGATGAAGATCATTGAGCCGCATATCCATATGTATTCACGAACCACCGACGATTACACCAGGATGTACGAGGCGGGGATTCGGGCGTGCGTTGAGCCGTCATTCTGGCTTGGTGTCGACCGGCGATATGCCGGAACGTTTTTTGACTATTTTAAACTGATTCTGGAGTTCGAAACGGTGCGCGCGCGGCGATTCGGCATAGACCACTTCTGCGCTATCTCGCTGAACCCGAAAGAGGCGGAGGACGAGGGGCTGGCGAACGAAGTGATCGACGGGCTCGGTGAGTATCTGGACCATCCGCGCTGCGTGGCGCTGGGCGAGATTGGCTTCAACAATAACACCAAGAATGAAGAGAAGGCGTTTGTGAAGCAGTTCAGGATTGCCGAGGAACGAAAGATGCCTGTTATTGTGCACCTTCCGCATTTTGACAAGCTCAAGGGGGCTGTCCGTATAGCCGAGATCGTTAAGGCCGAAGGGTTTGCCGTGGACCGTGTTGTGATTGACCACAATACGGAGGAAACGATCGAGGTCTCCCTGGATACAGGCTGCTATGCCGGGATGACCGTCTATCCTATCTCGAAGCTTACCCCCGAACGTGTGTCCGATATGATCACAGAGTATGGAAGTGAGCGCATTATTGTGAACGGGTCCGCTGACTGGGGTGTTTCCGACCCGCTGAGCTTGATCAAGGTAGTTGACTACATGAAGGAGCACGGCCACTCGGAGCAAACCATTCAGAACCTTGTCTTCAATACGGCGATGGAGTTCTACAGCCATTCCCCGAAGTGGAAGCCCGAGCTGGACCTCGTTCCCGTAGACCCGCGCGAGTTCCAGAGATAGGCGCGGAGAAACCTGAGACCTGAAACTTGAAGCCTGAAGGGGGGCAGATGTGGAGAGACAATCACCTTCATCCCCGTCAGGAAACAAGGCGTCAGCCATGAAGCTTTCAGAAAAAATACACGCGTGGCTTGAAATTGTGAGGGCGCCGAATCTCTTCACGGTTCCGGGCGATCCACTTGCGGGTTTTCTTCTCAGCGGGGGCGTGGGGGTTTACGGGGTCTTTCATGTCCTGCCTATTGTCTTGAGCAGCCTCTGCTTCTACTGCTTCGGCCTCATCATGAACGATATCGCGGATGTTAAGATAGACCGGAATGAGCGGCCCAACCGTCCGATCCCGAGTGGAAGAATAAGCCTGCCGGCCGCAAAGATTGCTTCCGTGTTCTTGATGGGGTGGGGCCTTGCCATGGCCTGGCTCACTGGGACGGACGCTGGGATCGTGGCGTCCGCCCTCGCTTTCGCTGTTGTCGCCTACAACATGCTGCTCAAGGACAGGCCGATCGCTGGTCCGGTATCGATGGGATCGTGTCGCGGACTGAGCGTCATGATGGGTGCGGCGGCAGGCGGCGGGGTCGATCACCGGGTGGCGCTCGCGATAGGGGGATTGACACTTTACATTGCTGCCGTCACATCGATCGCGCGGCTTGAGATGAAGAACGTGCTCTTCGGCGCTAAGCGGTGGCTGCCTGCATTCGTGCTTCTGGCAATGTTTGCTTCTCTTTTCTGGATTAGCAGGGCGGGCTTTACCGATGTAACGCTTGTCCTCAAACCTGCACTCCCCGCACTGCTTTCTGTCGGCCTCGCCATAATGTGCGGCCGGCGACTGCGAAGGACGAAAGATGTTCCGGGTGTGATCGGCGGATTCATAGCGAACATGATGCTCGTTCAGTCGTGCGTTTGTGTGCTGTCAGGAGTCGCGGGGCAGATGGTAGGCGCTTTAGTTGCGTGCATGGTGCCGCTGTTTGTGGTATCAGCCATGAAGTTTTACAGCAGTTAACAATGAAGAAGCTTTTAATAATACAGGTCGCGGCGCTTGGGGACCAGTTCGCCAGGGCCAACGATATCGTCGAGCCTGGCGGGATAAAGCTGTCGCCTGCAGATGGAATGTGGCCTGCGCTGACCTGCAGTGTGCAGGCGGGTTTCAGGACCGGATCAGATCTCGGGGCGCACGCCATGCCCGGCAACGGGTATTTCGACAGAGACCTCAGGAAGACCTATTTCTGGGAGCAGTCGGCTTCGCTGGTTCGGGGGGCTCGCATATGGGACGAATTCTCAAAGGCTGGCGGAAGCACTGCCATGCTTTTCTGGCAGCAGAGCCTGGGCGAGCGGGCTGACATGGTTCTTTCGCCGCAGCCCATACATAAGCATCATGGCGGGATGATTGAGAACACCTATAGCAAGCCTGGTGACCTCTATCAGCGGCTCAGGGCGGAGATAGGGTCAGACTTCAAGCTCAAGCACTACTGGGGCCCCATGGCGTCCATAAAGTCCTCGGCATGGATTGCAGATGCTACCGCGGCGATGCTTTCTGACAGGAGCCTCTGTCCTGATCTCTGCATGACTTATCTCCCCGCGCTTGACTATGACCTGCAGCGCGACGGGCCTGATTCAGCAAAGGCACGGGCAGCGGCAAAAGCCGTTTCCTCGCAGCTTGAAAAGGTCATAGGCGCGGCGCTTGAGAACGGGATGGAAGTCGTAATTTTCGGAGATTACGCGATCGCACCCGTAGACGGGGCCGCTGCCCCGAACGTTCATCTGGCACAGGAAGGGTTCCTGAAGCTCACCCGCATCCGCGGAATGCTTTATCCGGACCTGCATGAAAGCAGGGCGTTCTGCATGGCCGACCACGAGATCGGACATGTGTACGTAAAGGACGAAGCAGAGATTGAATCTGTCCGCAGAGTCCTTGCCTGCGCCCCCGGTGTCGGGGAAGTGTTGGATCGCGCGACGCAGGCTGAGGCCGGTCTTGACTGTGAGCGCTCCGGGGACCTGGTAGTCGTGGCGGCGGAGAAGAAGTGGATAGCTTATCACTGGTGGACGCAAAAGTCAGAAGCGCCTGAGTACGCGGCGCACGTCGACATCCACAACAAACCCGGCTATGATCCGTGCGAACTTTTCTTCGGTTGGCCTCCTGTAAAGACGGGAATGGACACGGATCGTGTTCGCGGATCACATGGCAAGACCGGCGCTGATCGCAAGGTGGCTTTCGGGAGTACGATCGATTTTGGAAGTAAAACAGGCAGCCTGCTTGACTTGTCGAGGGCAGTAAAGACATGGCTGAGTGATGGGGTGGGGATATGAGCACTGATATGCACCTGCAGAAATTTGCCGTTAACTATGAATACCCGGTAAAGTTTACGCGCGGGATATTTGAGACGGCCAATACGACCCTTGTCGACAGCATCAAGTCGAGCAACGGCCCGATGCGCGTGGTGTTTTATGTGGATTCAGGTGTGGTTGAGGCCAGGCCCAGGCTGCTGGATCGTATCGCCTCTTACTGTGAAGCACACAGGGACCGGATAAACCTCGTCAGGACGCCTGTAATCGTCGCCGGCGGAGAAAACTGTAAGAACGGATGGGACGGCGTGCGCAGGATAATCACTGAGCTCGGGGAGCTCAAGCTGTGCCGGCAAAGCTATGTAGTGGCGTTGGGCGGAGGCAGCCTGCTGGACATGGTTGGCTTTGCAGCGTCGCTTGTTCACCGCGGCGTCCGGCTGATCAGGCTTCCCACGACAGTGCTCGCTCAAAACGACGCAGGAGTTGGCGTAAAGAACGGGATGAACGAGCATGGCGTCAAGAATTTCGTGGGGACCTTTGCTCCTCCATGGGCGGTCATCAATGACTCCGAGTTTCTGGAAAGCCTCGAAGACAGGGACTGGCGTGGCGGTATTGCCGAGGCCTTTAAGGTCGCGATCATCAAAGACGAGCCATTCTTTGAATTTCTGTGTGATTCTGCGTCCGAGCTTAAGGGCCGAAACATCGCCCTGATGGAGGAGCTCGTGAAGAAATGTGCCGTGATGCATCTTCAGCACATTGCGACAAGCGGTGATCCGTTCGAGTGCGGGAGTGCCCGTCCGCTCGACTTCGGCCACTGGGCGGCGCACAAGCTTGAGGTGATGTCGGGCTTCTCGATAGGGCATGGCCAGGCTGTTTCGATAGGTATGGCAATCGATTCCTGTTACGCTTGGAAGAAAGGCCTGATAACGGAAGACCATTGCATGGCGATCCTGAAGGGTTTGGCCGAGTCCGGGCTGCCGATATGGGACGAGCTTCTGGAGCGAAGGGACCGCAAAGGAACGATGGAAGTCCTTTCCGGCATAGAGGACTTCAGGGAGCATCTCGGAGGCAAGCTGTGCGTCACGCTGCCGAATCCGTTAGGTCAGAAGATAGAAGTCCATGAGATGGATATTGACCTAATTGACGAGTGCGTGGCGTTTCTCTCGGACTATGTTGGCGGCGAATGAGGACATGCCCAGATGAAAATCCAGTCGGACCCTGACCTGCACCTTACCTACTGCCTTAACATCCACCCTGGTGAGTCATTTGAGGAGATGATTTCAGCGGTTGAAGGCCCGGCTACGCGCGTTAAAGCCGCCTGTTCTCCAGGTCAGCCGTTTGGGCTTGGCATCAGGCTGGGAGCCGGAACGCTCAAGGACCTCATGCCTGAAGAGCTGGAGCAATTTCGGGATTTTCTGGACCGCCGGGGCATGTATGTCTTTACAGTTAATGCCTTCCCCTACGGTGACTTTCATGGGACGCGCGTCAAAGAAAACGTATATGCGCCCGACTGGCGCTCCGACGAGCGCCGGGAATACACAGAACGCGTAGTAAGGATCCTGGGTCAGTTGCTCCCTGACGGTGTCGATGGAAGCGTGAGCACGGTGCCTGTGTCCTACAAGGCGTGGATTCAAACGGCGTCTGATCGCGATGAGGCGATCGATCAGCTGATGGGCGCAGTCAAGGAGTGCATTGCCCTGGAAGAGGCCACAGGAAAGAAGGTCTCCATTGCTCTTGAACCTGAACCTGACTGCCTTTTGGAGGACATTGACGGGACTGTTGAGTTCTTCAATGAGCATCTCTTCACGAGCGGCGCGGGAACCCTCGCGGGGATCACGGGGATGAATTCTGCTGACAGTGAGGCGGCTGTGCGGCGCTATCTGGGGGTCTGCTTTGACACCTGTCATCTTGCGGTCCGTTTCGAGGATCCGGTCGACGGGTTGGGAAGGCTTGCTATGGAGGGCATATCAGTTCCCAAGATACAGCTGAGCTCAGCAATACAGACAGTACTGTCGGGAGAGACCAGGGAATGCCTGGAGGGTTTTATTGATTCCGTATACTTTCACCAGACCTGTACGAGAGATGAAGCCGGCAATGTCAAAGCCTATATGGACCTCGACAAAGACCTGCTGGATTCACTCGGTGATGGGTTGGAGCTCAGGACGCATTTTCATGTGCCGCTTTGGTTCACGGAGCAGGACGGGCTTGAAGGGACCGCCATTGGATTGACCGATGAGTTCTTCACGCTCCTCGGCTCCGGCATCTCGCCGCATATCGAGGCCGAGACTTATACTTTCGATGTCCTTCCCGAAGACCTGAGGAGCGGGGACGTGGCTGAGAGCGTTGCCAAAGAGCTTGAGTGGGTGAAAGACAGGCTCTCCTGAGCTGTACTGCTGTGCAGGTACATTAGGAGTGCGCTTGCTCGACAACGGTTTGTGAACTGATCAAGAAAAGCGGCGTCAAGCCGCCGCACTCCAAGGCGCATTCTTCCGATTCTGTCGATTCCGTCTAAAGAAGAACCTTCGGGTCAAGCGACAGATTGGTCGGTGCATTGCTCTCTGCTCACTGAATACTGATGACTGCTCACTTGACCAGCGTATCAGCCGTTGGTAAGCGCGCGGTCCCAGTTCTTGAAGACAGGCTGGAGGCCTCGTTCGCGGATGGCCGCGCAGAAGTCCTCTACGCCGCGCGTGTCGCACACATCGAACTGGCCGGGCTCATCAACAGGATGGTGATAGCCGCCTACGGTCGTCTTGCTGGCCACGCTCATTCTGGAGATCCCGTTGCCTGCCATATTGTCCCGGAACGCAACCGGCTCCCTTGTGGAAAGGACCAGTGGTACGTCGGGCAGGCAGAGCCTGAAGGCGAAGACCACCTGCGCCAGCTTTCGATCGGAAACCGGGCAGGGCGGTTCAAAGCTGCCTGTTTCGTTCTGCAGGCGCGGAAACGATACCATCACGCCGGTCCTCCAGTAGTTTCGTTTGAGGTGCACAGCATGGCTGAAGAGTGATAGAGCTTCCCTGGCAGGGTTTCCGAGCCCGAGCAGCGCGCCGATGCCTATCGAGCGCATGCCCGCTCGGGCTACGGCCTCGGATGCGTCCAGCCTGAAACGGAAGTCCTTTTTATCTCCCCAGCGGTGCATGGCGCCGTAAAGCAGAGGGTCGTAAGTTTCCTGGTAGAGGGTCACGCCGGTACAACCCGCGTCAACCAGCCTGGAGTAGCGCTCCTGGGTCATGGCGAAT
>JBFIFS010000013.1:0-34500 GCA_041602695.1 Kiritimatiellia bacterium | reverse complement strand
TGTGATGTTTGTCACCGTGCTTTCATCGCTGTTCCCCGGCATACCGGTTGGCCTGCTGTTTGGGGCGGGGCACGAAGACTTGTATGCGTCAGTTCGGCTGTCTGTGTGGATGTTCGCTCCTTTTCCGATACTCTACATGATGTTCAATTTTCTCATGGCCAGAAGCAGCTTCAGGTTTGTTCCTGCGGCGGTCGTCCTGTGCGCCTCTTTTGTCGTGGCCTTGGTGATACGGAACAAGACCTACTTTGACGTGCTTACGACAGTAGGTCTTTTCTCATTCGCAAGCGTCTGCGTCTCCTGTTACTATGTCTTCCTCGAGCTGAAACAGGGCGAGGAGGAGCGAAGCATATGATGAAGGGGGCGAGGCTTATATATCCAGCGGTGCTGGGCCTGCTAATGCTTGGGCTTCTTCTCCTGCAGTTCGAGAAGGCTCTTGACAGCTCTGTCTCACTGCAGGCCAGTGACGCGCCTCTTGTCTGGACGCACCAGATCAAACAGATGGTGAGTAAGGGTGTTCTCTCATGGGCGAACACCTCGCACGGCCTTGGTGCATTCAGTCCGATGATCAGCGGCGAGTTGACGTTCCTCTTCTATGGACTGCTGCCTGAGCAGAAAGTTGATGAAGCGATAATAATTACCTCGCTCTTCTTTACCTCGTTCTTCTTCTTCATGTTCCTTCGAGAGCGGGGGCTGGGCGGGCTTGCGGCGATTGCCGGCGCCCTGACGCTGGGGCTCTCTTCCTCGCTGGTATCGATTGCGTCAGCCGGCCACATGGGCAAGTTTACGGGCATGGCTTACATGACGGGGGCAATGTGGCTTGTGCAAAGGGCTTTGACCAAACGGGGGATTGCTTCTGTGCTCTGGGCGGGCTGGATGCTGGGGTGCTCGCTCATATGCTCGCGCGACACGAGTTTCATTATCCTGCTGGGGGTGGGGCTCGTGTGGCTCTGTGATGTCGTGACACTTGCTGCCAAAGACAGGCGGCAGGCCAAGCGTCCTCTCCTAGTCGTTGCGGCGGTCCTGCTGATTGGCGCATTTATGTCTTTTCCAATAGCCATGCAGTTCATGTCATCGGACCAATCCGGCGGCGGGCCCGAAGTGATGAATGAGCAGCAGAAGTGGGAATGGGCGACGCAGTGGAGCCTGCCTTCGGACGAGCTGGTGAAGCTTGTGTCTCCATCATATTTTGGCTGGGACAGCTGGGATGAAGAGGCCCCGTACTGGGGGAGCATGGGGCAGTCGGCCGGATGGAAGACCACAGGGCAGGGCTTCAGGAACTTTACACAAACTAACGAATACTTGGGAATTGTCGCCGTTATGCTGGCCCTGATCGGGGTCGGTGGCGTGCTGGCAGGCATGGGGAAATCCGGGGAAAAGAGGGAAGTCCTGATGTGGGGCGGCCTTGCGCTTGTCTTCCTTGTTGTTTCGCTGGGGAAGTATGGCTTCTTGTACAGGTTGGTCTATTCGCTGCCGGTCATGTCTTCGATAAGGAACCCGGTCAAGTTCATGCATGTTGTCAGCATTGCGCTGGCGGTCCTTACTGCTCATGGTGTTGCCGTCCTTGAGGCCCTGCCGGCGAAGGAAACGTCTGCCAGAAGGCAGATAATCGCAGTGCTCGCCTCGTCGTCGATTCTACTGTTCTTTTTTGTTCTTCTGGCCGCCCGGGCACCTTGGGCCCAGCAGTCCCTGGCTGCCAGATTGACGCGGGACGGGTTCGCTGCCGCGAAAGACGGGATCCTCGCTACTATGCAGGCAAGCGTCCTGCGCAGCGCCCTTTTCGCGATGCTCGTGACGCTTTGCGTTGGTCTTGTGTGCGCCTGGCGTAAGGTCAAGCTGCCCACGCAGGCCCGCTTCCTGATGCCGGGCATCATCATTGTCCTGTTGGCCGCAGACCTCATTGGGGTTAACAAGAGATATGTCAGTTACTATTCTCCGAAACGGATATACAGGTCGAATCCAGTGTTCGACTACCTGCGCGGGCAAAAAGGCTACAGGGTCAAATTTGTTCCCCATAACTGGGGCCTGTTTAATCAATGGAATTCGCTCCTGGTCCCTTACTATTTCGTGAAGAGCCTTGACGCACCTGCCGAGTCGCGTCCGCCCGCCGACAAAGTTGCGTTCCTGAGAGCCGTTGGGGCTATGCCCGAGAGGTACTGGGCGATCGCGGGCGTCAAAGACGTAGTGATCCCGGCCGAACTTGCGCCCCGCCTTGGCAGCGAGGTCCTGAGCAAATGGAAGCCTAAGAAGGGCTTTGCCATCACGCAGGGAGCTTCGGGGGTAAGGATTCAGTGGCTGCCGCTTAACCAGTCCCCGGCGTTTCTTGTACTGGAAAATCCCGACGTTAATCGCGTGGTGGAGTGGTACTCCGGGTGGAAGATATCTGATTTCGACCAGGCAATATCGGGGATGGGGAGTACGGCATTTGATCACAAAGGCCTCCTTTTGCTCTCGGACAAGGGAATCAGTGAGGCTGGGGTTTCAGGTGCCCTTGGCAGCGACAAGGCCCCTGACGGGACACCAAGAAGCCTGCAAGTTCTGCGTTACGACGAATCAATGCTTGAGTTTGACTGCGGTGAAGGCCCTTCTGGGTGGGTTCTGTTCAACGACTATTTCAACCCGGCCTGGCGAGCTGTATCAGAAGGTGAATCGTGCCCGATCGTAAGGGCGCACGGCATATTCATGGCCGTGGCGGTGCCTTCAGGAGCGCGCAAGGTAACGCTGACATACCACGGCAACACCTCTGCTTTCTGGGTGCCGGTATCGCTGATGTGTCTTTTTGCCCTGCTCAGCATCATAGCTGCCGTGCGATCTTTAGTTCGAGCCAAGAAGGTAAAGGTAGATCAAAAGCCCCAACATGCCGAATCGTAGGATTGCTGTAATGTTTAATGCACATTGGACCACTGGGGGCAATGTGGCTGGGGGGGACCGTCGACTCAGGGAGGTGCTGCGGGCGATAGCTCCGGCGTATGAGTGCGTTGTCTTTACCTCCGAGCGTGGAAGGCAGTATTTGGCTGAAGAACCGGAGCTTTCAGAGATAGAATATGCCCTCCACCCGAACGAGACGGATGGGCTTGTCTCGAGCTACATCAGGAGAGCGATCTGGGCATCTAAGGAGGTGCGGCGCAGGGGGTTCGACGTCGTATACGGATCTTCGGATTTCTTTCCAGATGTATATCCCGCATATCAGGCGGCCAGGAAGGGCGCAAAGAGGGTGCAGTGCGTAATGCACATGTATCCATCGCTCTGGTGGCGGCCGGGGAGCAAGGTCCGGGCGCTGATCGGAGGGATCGCTCAGCTTGTCTCTATCCAGCTAAGCAAGCGCTTGGCAGCTGGCTGGATTGTCTTAAACGGCGGAGTAAAGGACTCATTGGTGAAGAAGGGAGTCCCGGGAGACAAAGTCACCGTCAATGGCTGCGGCGTGGACTTGGGCGGGATCGAGTCGATGCCGAGGGGCCGCGAGGGCTATGACGCCTGCTATTTAGGGCGGATTTCTCACACCAAAGGAGTGTTCGATTTGGTCGAGATCTGGCAAGAAGTTGTTAAGCTTAAAGCTGACGCCAGGCTGTGCATGATTGGCGGTGGAGATGAAGAACTTCGGAGGCAGCTTGGCCAGCGTCTTGAAGAGGCGGGGCTTGCAGATAGAGTTGTCTTGAAAGGCTTTCTGAAAGACGAGGAGATGTACGGCATCCTGAAGGCGTCCAAGGTCTTCGTTTTTCCTAGCCATGAGGAAGGCTTCGGCATAGCTATCGCGGAAGCCATGGCCTGTGGTCTGCCTCCGGTGGCCTGGGATCTTGCCGTTTACAGCGAATGCTTTGGTCCAGCTGTAACCACTATCGAAGAGGGTGATGTCAGGGGGTTCGCGAGAGCCGCGTGCGATCTGCTGGACAATGATGATCACCGCAGCGCGAAGTCCAGGGAGGCCCTGGATCAGGCAGCAAGGCTGGGCTGGAAGCCTGTGCGGGACAAGGAGCTTGAGATTCTCGATGATCTGCTTTCGCTGTCCTGAACGACCTGATGTGTTATGTTGTCGGCATTGACATTAATAGAATGATTGGAGGCCGGAATGTCCGAAGAAAAGATTAGGTATGACTTGCGGCAGCCGCTCCGCAGCAGGTGGAGTCTTGCGGCGGCTATGCTTGTGGCCATGGTTTTTGCGGTGGGTGCTGGATGTGGACGGGAGCCTCTCAGCGGAGATGCCGTTGACATAAATTCACTCCTCGGTGATATGACAAACGTGAACGTGTTTGCCCTTCGTCCGAAGGGTGAGGCGATTATGCTTTCCAGCTATGACAGGACGGGAGGCAACAATGACTGGGCGACCCTGTCGGATGCCGGCAAAGGTGATCACGTGCTCGTAGACCTGGACGGGCCGGGAGTGGTGCACCGCTTCTGGCTGACCGGCATTCCTGTCGAGAAGAAGATCAACCTGTACTTCGATGGAGAGAGGCAGCCCAGGGTGTCGATGACCATAAGCAATCTGTTTGGAAGGGCGGAACCTTTTCTTCCCCCGCTTTGCGATAACGTGAGCGGCGGATTCTACTGCTATATGCCGTTTCCCTATGAAAAAAGCCTGAGGATTGGGCTCTCGCGCGATGGTCCGGCCACCGACAGGTCTTATTTCCACGTGAATGCAGAAAAGTTCGACAAGACGCAGAGGGTCATCACTTTCCCCAAGAAGCTCGATGAGCGCACAATCCGGCAGATTGGGAAGGTTAGGGACGTCTGGGCAGGTCTAGCCGACGAGAACCGGCAAGAGGAGGTCTCCGGTAAGCCGCATTCAGTGCCGCCGAAAAGCCAGGCAGATATTCTAAGCGTAACCGGAGAGGGAATTCTCAAGAGGTTCAGCCTGAAAATCGATGATCCTGAAGGCGCTTCTCCGATGGCACTTTTGCATCTCAGGAGAGAATTGGTAATTCGCTGTTACTGGGATGGATCGAAAGATCCAAGCGTCGTCGCTCCCGTCGCAGACTTCTTTTGCACTCCGCGCCAGAGATGGGACTTTGCCTCGCTGCCAATGGCGGTAGTGGACGGTCGGTATGAATGCCGGTTCCCGATGTATTTCAAGAATTCCGCGAGGATCGAGATTGAGAACATGTCCTCTCTGCCCGTGCAGCTTGAAACCTCTTTCACTGTGGAGGAGCCGGGCGAGCTGGCCGAGCGGAACTATTTTCATGCCGTATGGAACAAGTCCGTCTCGTCGGGCAGGCCGTATACGGTCGCGGGTATTACGGGCAGAGGGCATTTTGTTGGATGCAGCCTGATGCAGGTGGGCGCCGAAGCGGGCTGGAATATTTTTGAAGGAGATGAGCAGATCTATATAGACGGGGAAGCTTTGCCCTCGTTTCACGGGACAGGACTTGAGGATTTCTTCAATGGGGGATGGTACTATTTTGGACTCTTCTCGCGGCCGCTTCATGGCCTGATCGAGAAAGCGCCAATACAGGCAACGCAGTATCGCTTCTGCCTTGGGGACAGGATCCCGTTTTCCAAGGGCTTTTTAATGAATATGGAATTTGGTCACGGGAACACCAGTAAGGGCTACATGTCCAGTGTGGCATACTGGTATCAGCCGGGCCCCGCAAGCGTGCAGGACCGCACGAAGGCAGGGAAGACGTCCCTTCTCCCGCAGCAGCCCCTTGAGCCTACGGCCATTATGTGCCTGCTGTTTGAAAATGAAAGAGTCGGACGCTTTGAGCACGCGCAGAGCAAGTGCTATCAGTACATCGAGAAATATCCCGGATCTCCATGGAGTGAAATGTTGTCGCTTCGCGCGGCCGCCTATAACGAGAGGCTTGGACTGCCGGAAGGTGATGTGTTGGACCTCTACAGAGGCTTTGCTGAAGACGCTAAAGGAGCTGACGTGAGGCAGCAGGCCGCTGACCTGCTGTGGATGAAGGGGGGCGCCGACAGGGCATTGCTGCTGACCTCGCTCAACGGACAGGGAAAGGTGTTCCTGGACGGAAGGGAGCTGCGGCGTAACGAGGATCCGCTGGCGTTAGGGGTAGAGCGGGTAACTTTGTCGCCCGGCGAGCACACTCTGGCAGTTGAGATCAAAACTCATCCCTCGTATTTCTGGCTTAGCTTGCAGCTGAGAACATCTGATCAGGTCCTGAATACGGACAAATCGTGGCTGGTCGCCGATCGAAGGCCGAATGGGTGGCCGATGCCCGACGGTTCAGCCGAAGGATGCTTGCCCGCCCCAGAGCGTTATGGCTCTCCTCCCTTTATTCCATATTGGCAGTTTCACGCTAACGCCATGGTTTCCTTCCAGTCTGTTAACGTGATCCAGATTCCAGCGCCAATGGTCTCAGATGAATGGCCTGTTCTTTACTACAAGAAGAAATTCCGGGTTACCGAGGAATTCAAGATCGTTGATCTTTGATTCTGAATCCGGCAGCTTGGCCTGGTTTCACGCTTTTAGCTGGAGCGGGGCTTCTTCTTGCTTCGGTAGAGGGTGCCTCTGATCATGGATCCTGCGTTCGCCGCTATCCTGAAAAGGTATCTCAGCCTCTGGCGCCCGACGAGCTTGGGTAGGAATTCCTGGATGACGTAAATAGGGTTGAGGAAATGCCTTAGGTGAAATCGGACGTAATTCCCCGCCGCTGCATCACGAAGTTCCTGCAGCTGGGCGGCGCTCACGTGTTTCGTGCCGAATACCGGTTCAGTGGGGATGTTGTGCTCGAGGACCTGGTCCTGCTTCAGCAGCCCGTGCTCAAGGTAGTAGTCGTAAAGAGACGAGCCCAGATGGGGCTGAGCAATATAGAAGATCAGGAAATCAAGTTTGAGTGAATACGCGAAGCGTACGGTCTCGTTCAGATCCTCTATTGTCTCATCTGGAAAACCGATAACGAACGTGGCGTAGGACCAGAGCCCCGCGGCGTTGGCCTTCTTTACAACGCTTCGCATCTTGTCAAGCCGGATAGGTTTTTTGACAAAAGCCTTGGATTTCTCGGCGCCGACGTCGATGGAAAGGCAGATCCGGTAAAAGCCGGCCCTTTTCATGAGGCGCAAAGTCTCTTCATCAATGAGTGACGGAGAGATGCCTGGCGGCGCGAGAAGCGTGATCCTTGAATTCCTCTCTATGAGCAGTCGACAGAGATCCTTTATGCGGTTGCGGTCTCCCATGAGTTGATCATCTTCAAATGCAATCTCGCGGACTCCGTAAGTGCTTGTGAGGTAGTCTATCTCTTCAAGAATCTTTTCCGCGCTTCGGCCTCGCCAGTGGTTTCTCCATACCTTCTGCGTACTGCAGAATATGCATTTGTAAGGACAGCCCCTCGCCGTAAAGATGGTGGCGATGGGTGCATTCATGGGATAGACATAAAGTTCGTCAGAGTGGGCAAGGTATTCTTCGTATGGGACCAGAGACCTGTCTGGTACAGGTAACGAATTTATGTCTTCTATCAGGGGGCGATCATCCTCGATGATCACTTCTCCCTGCCGGGTGTATGTTATGCCTTTGATACCCGTCAGGGGGTTCCCGGCATTAAGCGCCAGGGCAAGTTCCAGGAATGTTTCTTCCCCTTCCGAGCGGACGACAACATCTATGTCGGGGTTCTTGGCGAGCGATGGGTGGGCGATAGTGGCGTGTGCGCCTCCCACCACTGTGACGGTGTCCGGGAGTGTTTTTTTCGCGAGCGACGCGATCTGCAGGACGTCCCCGACTGAATTGGTATAATTGCTGGTGATACCCACTACGTCTGGCTTGAAAGATGTAAACTCGGCCTCCAGCTCCGTGTCTGAGAGGCCGGACCTGTAGCCGTGCTCGGTCTTTATGCAATGGTCGGCGCCCAGCAACTCGGCATCAAGTATTCGGGTGGTTATGTCGAGCGACTCAGCTTCAACGGCCCGGTTGAGGTAGGTGGCGAGGCAAAGCAGGCCGAGCGGTTCCGCAGGGTAGACTCGCAGATCTCTTTTCCGCGTCCCGTAGGGGTTAATAAGTAGTATCTTCATCAATGTCTTTATCAATATCGCTCTGCGTTTGGCATGTATCGAACCTGCCAGACATCCTCTGTCATCCCCAAAACCCGAATGTCCGCTTGATACGCCATGTGCGGTGAGTCTGCCCAAAAAAGACGCAGCAGCCAGCCATCAACACTGGCGGGATATTATCAGTATCGTAAATTGAAGGCAAATGTCTATCATATGGGACATGATTTAGATGCGGGTGGTCGCGGTGGGCGGCAGCCTCCGGCTGGCCGTGAACGGAGCCGGAACAGCTTGAAATGTTTACAGGGTCCCGTTAGATTTAACTTTCAGGGCTGTGCAGGATGATTACTTTAGGGATTGGCGGGTATGAAGAATACGCTGGGTGTAGGGCCATATGAGAGACTGACAGGGCGTTTGCTTCATACCGTACGCTTCATTCGCGACGGGGCTATAGAGCGGCGCAATATACTCAATATCGGCTGTGGATTTGGCTGGTTCGAGGTGAACGCAATGCAGCGACGCTGTGCCAGCATTGTGGCCATGGAACCGAATCCAGACGATCTCACAGCACTGAGGGATGCGCTTTCTGACGACAGGCTCACCTTTCTCGCGGGTGACGCGTCTTGCTTGCCCCTGGCAAACGGGTCCGTTCACACGGTGACAATGTTTGACGTCCTGGAACACGTGCCTCGCGGCGCCGAATTAGCGGTATTCAGGGAGATATACAGGGTGCTGGCACCTGGGGGAGCCCTGTATCTGTCCGTGCCGCACAGATCCTTCTTTTCGAACATTACTGATCCGGCGTGGTGGCTTATCGGTCACAGGCATTACTCTTTGGCGCGCATTGAAGAGTTTGCTGCAAGTGTGGGGCTCTCAGTGGAGCGAAGCGATGTTCGCGGGGCATGGTGGGAGGTCCTCGCGGTTCTCAATCTTTACGTATCGAAGTGGGTATTCAGGCGGGACTCTTTCTTCAAAGAGTTTTTTGCAGAAAAGGCGAGCGGGGATTACGCGAAGAAGGGCTTCTTCTGTCTGTTCCTGGAGATGAAAAAAGACGAGGCCGCGCCACCGGTCAAAACCAAGCCCAGCTAGCGATCAATCAGTTCGTCGACGCCTTCCGTTCGCTCCTTGGTCGAAAAGAATCCTTTTCCGCCGTGCTTGATCGCGCCGGTAGCGCCCTTGGCCAGGAAAACGACTATGGCTGCCGCGAGAACCGGTACGAGGAAAGCCGACAAAGTCTGGAGATAATGGGATTTCATAAAGTAGCAGGACAGGGGGATCACCGCCGCAAGGAAAAGGGCCAGCGCAATGGCCAGGGGCAGGAACCTGGAAACCGCAGCGGAAGAAATCCTGGGGGACAGGTGGGCTTTTGTAACTACCGCCGCGGCCAGGCAGATTGTAATAAAAATGAGCAGGGACGCAATCGGACGCCAGCCGCTATTCATGGGAAACTTGAGAGCTGTTATTATCTTGCTGAAACCAAACCATGCCGCTGCGAGGGCCAGGGCTAAAGTAACGACCACAAGCGGAGTGGTGGCTGGCGACAGAGTCAGTGTCAGAATTATAGACTTCAGTTCGGCGATAAGAACGTTCATACCCACCCCTTGCTATCGTGATATTATTAACAATGACGACGCTCATCAATCTTATTATGTGCTTCAGTCGGGAACAGCTTGAAATGAGCCGGAATTGGAGTAGTATTAAGAAGTTGGGTTTAAGTGAGTTTTGAGCACCTGCCTTGCGCGGGGCGGGGCACATTTTGTTCTCTTTCTCTCTAGAAGGGGTGAGCGATGACTGAAGAAGACAACGGCAACGACGGAAAAATCAATTCCCAGGAGGCAGGTGAGGTAGTTCGGGCTCTTGGGGGAATTTTCAGCAATGCATACCTTTATGGGCCGCAGCATGGCGTGACCACCAAGGCCATACAGGATGCCTTTGCCATACTGCAGGTAGTGTTTGGCCGCGGTGCTGAAATCCTGGTTAACCTCGCGGATGATGAGCTTATTGTCAATGGCATGACGCTCGAGCAGAAGAACCCCCTCATGCGTATGTTTGTCACCCACCTCCAGGATTTTGAGATCAGCAGTTTCACCATAGGCAGCGACCTTGACTGGGAGGGGTTTCTAAAGCTGGTTGAAGTACTCAACCAGAAACCCGAGGAGATGGCCGCGTCCGGCGGCTTCGCGAAATGCATTGGTGACAGCGGAATAGCCGGTGTTGCGACCAAGACCGTTGTTTACAAGGCGGTGACTGACGAAGACGAGATTGTAAACAAGGAAAAGATTGAGGAAGTCGCTAAGGGCCTCGCAGCCGCAGGCGGCCAGGCGGACAGCCCGGAAGAGGACGACGGGAAGGTTGATGAAAAGGCCTCTCATACGATTCTGGCCTTCCTCAAGGGCGAGGTAGCAGCCGGTGACGAGGGTGTCGCCAAGAGCATCAATGCGGCAGCCAATGATGCCGAGAAACTCAGCGAGCTGATTTTGAAATCTGCCGAGATAAGGCGTGAGACCGCTGAGATTGACGGCGGGGAGTCGCTTTCGAACATGGTTGTCGGGTGCTTGAGAAAGGCCTACGACGTTCTTTCCGAGAACAAGACAGCCAAGACCCAGAAGGGCAAGAAAAACCTGCAGAAGATGCTGATGCTCGTTGAGAAAGAAATCCTGGACAAGATGCGGGACTTCTCCGCGGACGTTGATTTCGAGGACGATGTTTTCACTGAGGCCGTCGAGGAGATGAAAGATGAGCTGAAGATCGACTCGCTTGCTACGGAGTATATGAAGAAGCGCAGCGCCATTGACAGCAACGAGAAGAAGCTGCTGCGATTCATTAAGGCAAAAGGACTGGACAAGATAGAGGGCACCGACCTTAAGGACCGCCTCTTCGAAGGCGGTCTTGACGCCGAGGGTTGGCGCGAACTGCTGGTAAAGAGCGGTGTAGACGGACCTGGCGGCCAGGGGGGAGGCCCGGGCGGGGGGCTGCCCGGTGGCGGCGGGCTGGAGGCCATGGGGCATCTTGCTGTGCTTCTGCAGAAGATGGAGCAGACTATTGAGCAGGTAAAGAAGGGGCAGGGCGGGGTCGAAGGCCTGGACAGAGTGGCGGAGGGTGTGAACAAAGAGATTCAGGGGCTGGTCGCCAAGACGGAAAAGAAGATCCTGAACCTGGTCGACGACATGCAGAAGGAGAATGCTGCAGATGCCGCGGGACAGCCGGTACCCGAGGGCAAGCGCATGCCGCGCAAGAAGCTTATGGAGATACTCGCGGAAATCGCGCAGGAGCTTTGCCAGCCTCTTGCGGTAATAAACTGCTCGGTCGACATGATTCGCGGAGGAAGCCTTGGCGAAGTTGCTGAAACCCAGGTCGACATGCTGAACCTGGCCGCCGAAAGCGGTGCAAAGCTTCAGCAGCTCATAGACAAGCTGATGCAGATATCAGGTGTTCCCGAGACTCGCTCCCCGGATGCGGGCATCCAGGAATCCCTGTACACTTAACCCCTAACATTTCAGACTAATTGCCATGACAGATCCTGAAAATGCCGGCAAGACCATGCGGATTGATATTCACCCGGATTTCCTGGGGCAGAGTCTCGCAAGGAAGAAGTCAGCGATAACCGCGAATTTGGCCGACTCGACAACTATCATCACGAAAAGGGTCGAGGGCCATGCCAGCTTTCCCCGCGAGTTCGATCAGCTTCTTCAGAGCATTTATGATGCCGTTCTGGTCACCGATGCCAACGGAAGGATCCTTGTCTTTAACGCGAGGGCCCTGGATTTCTTCATCATGGATTACGATGAGATGCTCGGCCGCAAGATGATCGAGCTTATCTCGGGTGCGGACAGCTCTCTTCTGGAAGCTATTTCAAGAAACCTGGAGGAACACCGCTACACACTGATTGAAGCTCATTGCGTGCGGAAGGACAAATCCATGTTTCCAGCTGAGATAGCTGTGAACAGGCTGGACCTCTTTCCTGAGGGGAACCTGTGTTTCTTTATTCGAGATATAACGGTAAGGAAGCGGGCGCAGGAGGCCCTTGAAGAGGCCGTTGAGCGTCTCGAGGCCCATGACAGGGCACGGTCCCAGTTTGTATCCAACGTTTCCCACGAGCTCAGGACCCCGCTTACATCGATGATGTATGCCGTCAACAACATGCTCAAGGGCGTCGTCGGAACGCTGCCTGACGGAGTGCGGCGCTACCTTGAGATGATGGATGCGGATTGCCGACGCCTCCTTGGGACGGTGAATGACATCCTTGACCTGCGTAAGATTGAGACGAAGACACTTACGCTTACCAAGAGCAGGGCCCCGTTCGTGCGGCTGGTGAAGAGGGCGATTGAGACTCTTGCGCTTCAGGCCAACCAGAAATCCGTGACGCTTGAGCTCCATCACGATGGACGCACCTGGTTTGCGGACTGCGACGTGAACAAAGTTGAGCGGGTGCTGCTTAATATTGTGGGCAATGCGGTGAAGTTTACCCCTGAGGGCGGCAGAGTGGATGTGACTATCCAGGAAGATCCCGAGAATCCAGGATTTGTTCACCTCAAGGTGGAGGACAGTGGAATCGGGATTCCTCCAGAAGCGATTGAAAAGGTTTGTGAGCGGTACTTCACGGTAGGGGAACAGGCCGCCGGATCAGGGCTGGGACTTGCTATCTCCCGTGAGATTGTTGATATGCACGCGGGTACAATGGCGATCACGAGTCCTCCCGTGGGAAAATCCCAGGGCACTGGTGTTTACATCAGCCTTCCTTCCGTTCAGCCACCTTCCGTCCTTATAGTAGACGATGAACCTGGTGTTCTTCAGGTGCTCAAGACCCAGGTAAGCGGGCAGGGCTACCAGGTCATGACGGCCTCCTCGGGCGAGGAGGCCATAGAGAAGATAAAGGAAGATCCGCCTGATCTCCTTGTGCTTGACTTCATTCTCCCGGGCATGGAGGGCACGGAAGTGATTCTCCAGCTGAAAGGCGACAAATCGACGGCAAGGCTCCCCATAATTGTTGTAACGGGAGCGGAGGTAGGCAGGGGCAGGGCCCAGATCCTGAACAGCTTCTCTATACCTGCGCTTGGCAAGCCATGGCAGGAATCCGAGCTGCTGGACCGGATTGAGGGCGCGTTCCTGGGAGAAGCCGCCCTCCTTAGATAGGGTTTGACTGAAAACACGTATAACATAAAGTAAGAGGATATCTGGGAGATAATATGGACGGTCAGGGAAAAAAGAAAATATTGTTGATTGATGATGACAGGAACTTGCTCCTGACGCTGAGTGATTTCCTGAAGTTTGAGGGCTATACCGTGATCACCGCTGACAGCGGCGAGAACGGACTCAAGGCGCTGGAGAAGACGTCACCGGACCTGATTATTCTGGACATGAGCATGCCCGGAATGGGCGGCGTTGGTTTCCTGAAAGAGATATCATCGACTGACGGAAAACCTGAGCATCCTGTGCTGGTCCTGACCGCGAGAGCCAACATGGCGGAGTTCTTTGCGAACGTTGACGTTGACGGATTTATTGCTAAGCCATGTGACCCGAACGACCTTCTGATGGAGGTGGCCAGGATAATATTCCTTACCAGCGGTGCTGGAGAGGAGGACAAGCTGGAGGCCAAAGAGAAGTTCAAGGTTCTCATTGGTGAAGACGATGCTATCATCCGGGAGCAGCTCGTCGATGCACTGGCGGGCGCGAACCTTCTTGTCGATTCAGTCAGTAAAGGTCCGGAAGTGCTCGAGCAGGCGATAGTGCAGCGCCCCGATATCATTGTCGTCAAGCGGGTGCTCGCGAGCATGAACGGCGACGCGGTAGCCGGCATGCTGAAGGAGATGCCGAACACCAAGGACATACCTATTGTCCTTTACGACGAGTCTGGAGAGGACATTCCGAAGGAAAAGTTCGTCAAGGAAGGCAGCGCCATAAAGCGTTTCGTCAAAAGCGCTGACCCCCTGCAGGTAGTCCAGGCTGTGAGTGAAGTGCTGGGCGGATGATGCTTTATCGATCATTTTCATTTCCAGCGGCGAGGTGAAGGGTGCGTTGTCCTAAGTGCGGATTCCAGGAGGATAAAGTCATCGACAGCCGCTCGGCCCGTAATGGCGCAGTAATACGCCGCCGGCGGATGTGCCTGGGATGCAGTTACCGTTTTACGACGTATGAGGAAGTCGTTAAGGCAAGGCTGCGTGTAATCAAGCGCGACGGAAGTCACGAGGAGCTTAACCGCGCGAAGCTCTCATCCGGACTCGAACGAGCCTGTGAAAAGCGCCCGATCAGCGCGGAGCAGATCGAAGCGCTTGTGGACGCGATCATCGACGAGCTTGAAAGCGAGTATGAGAGGGAGGTGCCCAGCGAAGCGATTGGCGAGAAGGTCATGAACAAGCTGGAGCGCCTGGATGAGGTGGCCTACGTCCGGTTTGCATCAGTATACAGGCGCTTCCGTGACGTTAACCAGTTCCTCAGTGCCATCAACAACATGATTGGCAAAGAATGATTCGGGAGGCTGACAGTCAGACGGGTACCGGGCCGTGCCTGGCCGATTATGTAGACGGGCTCTTTGCGCCACGATGCCAGTCAGAGCGCCTCAATGACTCCGCCGTGAAAGAAGTGGCGACGGCGCTGGAAGCATACGCCCGAATAGAGGGCGGCGCGATTATCGGTACTGACAATCTGGCGTTCCTAGCTTCGTCCGCCGTCCACGCGCTGGGTCGTGAGGACCTGGCAATAGAAGCCGTTATCATGGGGACCGGGGCGGTCTATCCCCAGAAACTGGAGGCGGTGGAGCATGATACTGTGTGGGTAATCAATACGGAGCGGCTTTTTCCAGACCTGGCTGCCTGCACTGAGCTCGCCTTTTTCTCGGTGGTTTATCATTTGGTTGGAAAGATGCTGCACCTCTGGGATGATACGCAGGGTTCCGGTACACTTGGGCTCAAGCGTCTAAGGGCTGTTTCCAGGGTGTTTGCCGGGGGCAAGGCAGGCGAACGGGAAAGAACGGCCTGGACGGAGAGGATAATCCGCACCGTGGAGCATCGGCTTGAAGATTGTTCGATGGACAGGGGTTGGTCCGATGTGCCAAGAGTGATGATGCTTGATTAGCGGGTTCGAAGACTTTGAGCAGTATTGACAGGCGTGGTTTTATTCTGGCAGGCGGCGGTGTGCTGCTTGCAGCCGCCACGCGACCGGCCCTTTCAGCTATGTCGAAGGAAAGGCTTCCGCAGGCAGACCTCGCATTTCTTCCATCCAGGCTGGCTTTAAAGCGACGGAAGGACTGGACCAAGCAGGTCCCAAAGCCCTGGATCCTCAGGCCGTCCAAGGGGTTTGACCGAATAACTGTCCATCATACTGCCGCGGTAAGTACAAGCAAGACGGACAAGGACGTTGTCGCGGAAATCGAGGGGGTTTGCCTGGAGCACATCACCAGAGGATATGGAGACATAGGGTATCACTTTGTTGTCGACGCGAGGGGAACCGTCTGGGAGGCCAGGTCATTAGCATATCAGGGCGCGCATGTTTCCGGGCAGAATGAGGAGAACATCGGCATAGTGCTTCTTGGTAATTTCGAAGCCCAGCAGGTAGGCCGGAAGCAGGTAGAGGCGCTGGATACATTGATAGGGGCGCTTCGAGACAAGTACCAGATCAAGAGGCACAGGCTTTACGGGCATCGCGATTTAGGGAAAAGCTCGTGTCCTGGAAAGAATCTTTATAAACAGGTGGAACGGTTGAAGAAACCTGAAGACGCGGCAGGCCAGAACTGAAGATTGCCAGATCGTGTCGAGATAGAGAATCCAGGCGAGCAGGCTGGTAACGCGTTGAGCGAACCTGGTTTACCAGCTCAGCCCTGCCTTCGAAAGCCTGCTGTGAAGTTCATCCAAAACGCGCTGGTCATCATCCGGGCCTGATGACTCGAATGTTGCAGAAAACCTGAGAAAGCTCCCCGCATCGTCCCATGGAACAGTAGACACAAGCTGTTCTTTGATCAAATGCTGTGAGGCATCTTCGGCATTGCTGAACTGCACATCGCCCGCAGATTTAGGGGCTGAAGTATACAGATAGAAAGTTCCGCCCGGCATTTCCGCGTCAAATCCGGCATCCTGAAGCACTTTTACCAGGCCACGAAGCCTCTTTTCGTAATGTGCCTTTATGGAATCGGCCAGGGCTTTGTCGGCGATGCCTGCGCACGCGGCCTCCTGGATGGCCTTGAACTGACCTGAGTCGACATTGTCCTTGACCTCCGCGTAGGCGTTGACGGCCTTTTCGGATCCGGCAACGAAGCCCAGGCGCCAGCCGGTCATGTTATAGCTCTTGCTCATTGAATGCAGTTCAACGGCCGTTTCCTTGCCTCCGGGCCTGCTGAGTATCGACATTGGTTCCACATCGTAGGTCAGCGTGGCGTACGCGGCATCCTGGACAATCAGGATATTGTGCTTGTCGCAGAACGCAATCAGCTGATCGAAGAACTCCGCAGTAGCCGGTGCGCCGGTAGGATTGTTTGGATAGTTGACATAGAACAGCCTGGCTCGCTCGCAGATGTCGGCGGGGATCGTGGTGAGGTCAGGATAGAAACCATTCTCCTTCAGCAGCGGCGTCTTGTAGACCTCTCCTCCCAGGTAGGAAGTATGCGTGCCGATCACGGGGTATCCCGGCACGGTTGCTATGGTCACATCGCCGGGATTGATGAAGCAGAGAGGAAGCATTGCGAGGGCCGGCTTTGAGCCTATGCTGTGGTTGATTTCAGTGTCCGGGTTGAGGCCGGCAACTCCAAAAAACTTGCTCATGTATTCAGCGGCTGCAGCCTTGAATTCGGCCGTGCCGTTGTCGGCATATCCGCGGTTTTCCGGCTTCTCAACTGCAGACTTCAGGGCGGCGCGTATTGGTTCCGGGGCCATCTGGTCAGGTTCGCCCACTCCGAAATCAAGTATTTCCATATCGGGCTTACTGGCTCTTGCCGCCGCCTTGGCACGCTTGATCTTCTCGAACTTGTAAACTTCAGTTGAAGTGCCGAATTTAGCTCCTCCGATTCTGTCGGCGAACAGCTGCTGCAGGTCCATCTGTCTAACTCCCTGTTTATTCGTTTATAGGATCGAGAATCCAGCGCCTGTTGTACCAGAACCACTGCTCCGGAGCCTTCTGCACGGCCTCGTCCATTATTTTTAGCAATTGTCGGGTCATTCTGCTTACATCTTCTGTTTTGTCGAGGCTTTTATCAGGAGAGATGGCTGGATGAATGGCGATCTTGTGACCGCTCCATCCCTCCCTTGTGACAACGCACGGGAAGATGGGTACATCGGCCATCCTTGCGAAGAACGCCGCGCCAGTACCTATGTTCGCTTTGCCCCTCAGGAAGTCGACCTCAACACCTCCGCTGCGCATGCGTACATCAGGCATAATGGCGCAGAACCGACCTGACTTCAGCAGCCTTATGGCCTGCCTGTATACGCTTGAGCCCCGGGGCACAAAGTCGATGCCGGGCGAAGCCCTGAGGTAGTTCATGTATTCGTTGACGAGCGGGTTTCGCTGCTGGCCCGAGAAATTGAAAATCGGCACGCCCCAAAGATGGCTCGCCACTCCGGCCAGTTCCCAGGAGCCGGTATGCGGTACTGCGATGACGGCGCCTTTTCCGGTCTTTTCATGCTCAAGAAATGTGCGCATGGCGTCTTCGCAGTCGAACACCTCCTGAACCCACCGCTTTCGAGTAACGGGAAAGCGAAGCATCTCGACCGCGCTGAATAATGTATTACGGAAAGACAGCCATGCCGTTCTCTTCACTTGTTCCGGTGAAAGATCGTTTCCGAAGACGCTCTCTATTCGCCTGTGTGCCTCCCTTACCCTTCCGTAGAATGCCAGGTAGAGGACGCATGCCAGGAGCCATGCTCCGACCAGGCTTACGCGGTAGGGGAAGAGCCGTGAGAAAAAGGCAATGGTCCGCAAAAGAGCGTACTCCACGTAGTATCGTGATTTCATTTTCTCGGCAGGCATTCTTGTTCAGGGCATCCGGCCCTTCCTCACGAAGTTCAGCAGTGGGCTCTGCGTCATCTCTACGGCTGATACGGGGCAGATCTCATGGCAGCAGCAGCATCCGATGCAGGCATTGGGGTTGAGCAGGACCTTCTTGTCGCTGTCAAAAGACAGTGCTTCCACGGGGCAGGCTTCTATGCAGCGGCCGCAGCTTATACAGTTGTCGTGGAATTTCGGACGGATCCATATGAAAGGGTCTATCAATTTAACCAGCCAACCCGGGATGAGCCGCGCCCTGAGTGTTGACGGGGTTCTTATTTCAAAGCTGTCGGACTTGCTGAAGTCCCCCGCGAACGTGACTTTCTCCATGAACTCCTCGGGTGAAGAAGGGCTCGCCAGAAGGGGGAGGTATGGGATTGCCTTGGTTGGCAGTCGGAGCAGATGAGCGAGTGCAAAATCAAGTGCCACAGCGGACCTGGAGACAGCGAGAAAACCAAAGTCGAACCTCTCACCGGCCGACGGGCCTTCCCCCTGCATGCCTGTTATCGCGTCGAGCACGTTGAACACCGGAGTACAGTTGCCGTATATGGATGCGAGCAGGCCGGAGAAGGACCTGACATCAGGGAATCGTTTGTGAAGCTGGGCCTTCTGGTAGCCGGGTATGGTTCCATAGAGGTTCTTGACGCCTGCGGTCATGGAGGTAAGAACATGTGTCTTCAGTTTTGGCACGTTAACAATGGCGTCAGCGTCAACAAAGGGCTTGGCAATGCTGTACCCGGTTCCCATGTAGGAAAAAGTAGCTGATCCTGATTTTTCCGCGTTGATCAGCTCAACGTCTTCTTCGGCGCACACCGCCCTGATGCCGGTCTTGTCCCAGACTTTTTCAAGTTTGACCGCGCTGCAGGGCGAGTCTGCAACCGCAGGGACAGCGCCTGCCGCCTTGAGCGCACGAATTACCGCGCGTACGACTTCGGGGTGCGTCGTCACTGCTCGTTCGGGCTCCTTGTCGGAAAGCATGTTCGGCTTAACGATTATGTTCTTGCCGCTCAGTTCCGCACCAGGGAAGCCGGCTGACTTAAACAACTCGTCGAGCGCCTCCTGCGCATTTGCGTACGAGCTGCATTTCTTGAAGAATACCTGGCAATTCTGCATGCGGGTCAAGCTAGAGGCAAGAGGGGGGAGAAACAAGGAAAAACGGGCAGTTTGGTCGTTAGAAGGCTGCTCGGCAGGGTCATTTATTGCCAAATTTGTCTTGTATAAGCACTGAAAGGAGCTATAGTTCGGCGTTTTCCGAAATAGAGGAGGGTCAAGAATGGCCAGGAAATGTGAAGTATGTGGCAAGGGTGCCAAGACAGGAAACCGCATCATAAGGCGCGGCCTTCAAAAGAAGAAGGGCGGCATAGGCCTGCACATTACTGCGGTAACGAAGCGTCGCTTTCAGCCTAATCTCCAGAAAATTAGGGTAAAGGAAGACGGGCGCGTGAGCCGTAAGCTCGTATGTACGTCGTGTCTGAGGTCTGGGGCTGTAGTAAAAGCTTAAGATCAGGAGGTCCGCGTGAGTTCCGACAAGGAAGCAGCTGATCATCAGGAAATCAAAGACACTGATATTGTCTTTGACTGTGAGTTCTGTGGCAAGAGCCTTGCGATTGATTTCAAGGGCGCCGGCCTGAATATACCGTGTTCGGACTGCGGCAAGATGGTTGCGGTCCCTATCCCTGAAGGGATGGACATAGGTGACATCGACAACTCGGAAGAGGAGATGGAGATAGTCGTGCTCAACCTCCGCAAGTCTCTGTCCGCTTCAGAAGCGAAGGTTGCTGCTCTTCAGGAAGAGATCGACGAACTGAATTCCAGGCGGGAGGCCCTTGAGAAGCAGCGCACCGACACGGTATACAAATTCGGTTCTGTTTCTGAACAGGTAAGTGTTATCCAGAAATCCCTTGATGATATCGCAAGTGCGATTCGCAAGATTTCAGAGGTCGCGAAAGCCTAACCGAGGGCAAGTCTGTCCAGTATGCCCCCAAGCCTCTTCTTGGCAGCTTCACGAGAGTATTCTTTTCTCACGAAGTCATATCCGTTCTTGGCCAGCGTCGCCTGGAGAACGGGCGAGCTGATCAGGGTGAGCAGCTCTTCCTCAAAGTCAGGGTAACATCGGAACCATAGGCCGCCGTTGCTTTTCCTGCACTGATCGGTAAGAACCGCGCTGCCGGCATGTACCAGGCAGGGGGTTCCGGCCATCCATGATTCGAGCAGGACTATGCCCAGGCTTTCGAACGTGGAAGGATGGCAGAAAGCGAGAGAGCCGGCCATGGCGCTCAGCTTGTCCTCTTCAGAAAGGAAGCCGGCGTCATAAACCCATTCAGAATCACCGTCTTCGAGCTGCACCTCTCCCTTTCCTGTCAGAACCAGTGAGATGTCTATTTCATTCCGCTTCCTGAAAGTCCTGAGATAGTCGAGGAGCAGGGGTGTGCCTTTCATTGGTTCCCTTCTTCCCGAGTAGATGACGTAAGGTGTTCGCACAGGGCGCGTTTTCCTGAAGTGTTCGACGTCCGCCGCAGCTTCCGGCACAGAGAAGCCCACCACTTCATTCGCTGGCAGTTTTCCGCGCGTCAGGGAGCTGGCGAAGTCCCGCTCAGGCGACGTGTTGAACATGATGCCCCGGACATTCCTGAGAAGGTTCCTGAATACTTCGAGTGTCGCGAACGGCTCGTCATGGAGGCAGGGTATCAGCACGGCCTTCTCTGGTACGGCCCGGAGCGCGGCAACGGTTATCCCGAAGAGATACGGGCCCGCCATCACCAGGTCGTACCCGCCTGCCCCGGAGGTTATATGCTCGATCATTGCGCTGCTGTTGATTCCGTTGTCCAGCCAGGCCTGCTCCTCTTCCGGCGAGACCTGGCGCCCCTTCATGATGCTTTCCTGGATGGTGAGGAATGTCTCGAGATCACGTTTTTCATCCACAGGGAACATTTCGACTTCAAGGCCTTGAACGGTGCGCCGTCCCGGCTCGATTACGTTTGTCCAGGAGTAATGGTCTGTTGCGCAGGTGGTCAGGAGCGTCACGTCATGCCCGAGCTCCCCGGCCAGGTGAGCATGGTGTTTGATGAGGGTCTCAGCTCCGCCGACGGCATCACCGGATGGCAGGCGCGGTGCTATGAACGCGAGGCGCATGCGGCTCATTGAGTCCCATTCTTCTTTTCCAGTTCGGAGATTCTCTTTTCCAGCTCGGAGACCCTCTGTCGGAAAGACGAGTGCATCCCCTCCATGGCGGCCAGCATAATGCCGTTTACCTGGTTCTGCTGAGACCACAGCCTATAAGTGTAGAACTTAAGGGTCTTCCAGACCAGCTTCTTGAAAGTGACCAGAAGTCCTGCGAGCGTCTTGCGGCGCTCAGTGATCTCAAAATCATTGATATCCACAAAGGCCGAGTCACGAAGGTTCTCGAGGAAGAGTGTAAGGAACTCCTCATCACTGGTGATGTGGGCTATGTTAGCACGCTCGGCACGCGCGACCGCGGGATCGTTATAGAATCCGCTTTTCAGTTTCTCTTCAACGCTTTCGCGTATGGAGCGCACCAAGCGTTCGGTATCGATCCCTTCGGCACCTATTGTGAGCTCGGGTCTATCCATCGATTTTGGCCGCCTTTCGGTGAATGTGAGGGAATAGTAAACTGATTCCGCCAGTATTTCAACCGGTCAAATCAGTTCCTCCTATGGCATTCGCATAAAGTAATTCGTGCGCTTCTCGTTGCCGATGGTGGATGCGGGTCCGTGCCCGGGCAGCACCTGCGTGTCGTCCGGCAGCTCCTTGAGTTTGTTAAGGGATTCGGCCAGTGTTCGCGCATTGCCGCCCGGCAGGTCAGTGCGGCCGACTGATCCCGCGAACAGGGTATCGCCGGTGACTACTACTGAGCACCTGGGAAAGTAGAAGCAAACGGATCCGGGAGTGTGTCCTGGTGTATGGATCACTTCGCAGGGCGTGCCGAGATCGGCTATTTCTCTGCGCTCCTTGAGGTCGATGGCAATTTCTTCCGGTTTCGAAGGCACCTCGAGAAAAGGCATGATCCGGCTTTCCTCGCCGAACGCCCACGCGGCATCGTCAGCATGGAGCGCTATAGGGGCTGGAAACTTTTCCGCGATTTCACGAAGGGACGTTATGTGGTCGACGTGCCCATGAGTCATCAGGTAGGCAATGGGTGTAAGGCCCTTGTCTTTGAGCAGGTCGGCGATCTGATCTGTGTCATCGCCAGGGTCGATGACGATGGCCTTTCCCTGTTCGGGCTCAAGTATGTAACAGTTGACCTGGAAGTCTCCGACAACAATGGTGTGAATATTCATAAGATTGGCAAGATAGATTAAAGTGCGCTCATAGGCAACCCATAGTTGATGCGTGTTGCGGAACTTTCACCTGCGTGGTACTTTTTTGCCATGAAGGTGGTGGTTACAGCCGGGCCTACGCGTGAGTTCATCGATCCTGTTCGCTTTCTCAGTAACAGGTCGACGGGCAAGATGGGCTACGCTGTTGCCGCGGCCTTTTCCGCCCGGGGGCATGAGGTGGTCCTGATAAGCGGCCCCGTTGCCCTTGAGCCTCCTGCTACAGTTCGTACAGTCAGCGTAGTCTCGGCCGCGGACATGCTTGAGGTGACTCTGGCGGAATTCGGTTCCTGTGACGGCCTCGTCATGGCGGCTGCCGTGGCGGACTGGGCTCCCCGTAATACGGCGGAACGCAAAATCAAGAAGGGCGACAAGACTTTTGTCCTGGAGCTCAAGGCAACGCGGGACATACTGCATGAGATCTCTGCGGTCAGGACGAGGCAGGTCCTGGCAGGTTTCGCTGCAGAGACGGGAGATCCGATAGCCGAGGCCAGGCGGAAGCTTTCTGACAAGGGGCTTGATGTGATATTTGCAAACGATGTCTCGGGCAGCGATGCGGGGTTCGAGGCGGACACTAACAGAATAGTCTGCATCACCGCCAATGGCGACGAGGTCGCCTGGCCGCTTATGCCCAAGGCGGAGGCCGGACTCAAGGTCGCTGAGACAGTGGAGAGGATCCATGAGTCCAGAAAAGGGTAGGGAGTCGCGGCTCAGCCGGCAGCTGGAGTTTGTCAGGGAGGTAGACAAGCTGAAGCTCGTAGTCCGACGGACGCTTCTCATGGATGGGTCCCGCTATGAGAACGACGCGGAGCACTCATGGCACCTTTGCATGATGGCACTTATCCTCGGTGAGTATGCAAATCAGCCCGTAGATATTTTAAGGGTCCTGACGATGATTGTTGTCCATGATCTGGTCGAGATCTATGCGGGTGACACGTTCTGTTACGATGCAGCAGCAAACAGCGGCAAAGTAGAGAGGGAAAGAGCCGCCGCCGACACTTTGTTCGGCCTCCTTCCTGACGACCAGTGTGAAGCATTCCGCGAAGCATGGGAAGAGTTCGAAGCCCGTGAGTCACCTGAAGCCAGGTTTGCCGCGGCCATAGACAGATTGCAGCCCGTCCTGCACAACTACGCAACGCAGGGCGCTGCGTGGAAGAAGCATGGCGTCAAGAGAGGCATTGTTGAGGAACGGAACGCGCATATTGCCGATGGCTCTGAGGCACTATGGGAGGAATTCCAGCGGATCGTAGAAGACGCATCGTTGAAAGGCCTCTTCGCCCAGGATTAACCTCCTGAGGAGATCCATTTATTTACGGCGTCGATTCCGACAACGGACCACTCGTGAAAGACTACTGCCGCATCCTGTCCTACGCCGACCAGCAAGCCTGCTATAAATGCGCGCAGGTAGAAGTCATCCGATGCTGAAAAAAGGTAGTAGATTGCATAGGGTGGAAGCAGGATACAAAGAATTCCCTGGAAGACTGAGTCCTGAAAGGCCTTCAGCACGATTATGACGTGAAAGGCGGCTACTAGAATCGCCTCATAGAACACGGCCTTCTCAAGGATGCCGGCGGGAACAAGCCCGGAATAGCGCAGAGTTCCTGCGATGGCGGCCGTTACGATAAAGCAGACCCATGCCTTCCATGTCAGGGCTGAATACATCTTCTGCGACTGTTTCTGTACTTCCGCCTGCGCTTCAGGGTTGTTCAGTTTGTCCCAGGCAAGCCTGTTGACTTCCGGTTCGGCCGGCTGCTGCGCCTTTCCCTGCTGAGGGGCGGCAGCTGTCGGAATGGATTCAGCGGACTTCCTCATCAGGGAGCGACGCTTCTCTTCCTGTGTGGGCCCGGCCGCCGGAGCAGGTGCGTTTGAGCGGAGGAAGTCGCCCCCGCATGCATGGCATTTCAGTTTTTCAACGTTAACGACATCAGACACGGTGATCTGATTTCCGCAACTCAAGCACTGTATGTCGACGTCTGCCATGGGTGAACTGTATTCTCTTGCATGTTCTTTCGCAAGAGAAATGAAGTCATGCGTCCTGTTGAGATGTGCTGCCGCGCCTCTTGTTCTTTTTTGGTGCATTTTCGAGGCAGTTGTTGCATGCTCAAAAGATCATTTGTGGAATAAGAGCAAGGGAATATGATGAGCGAGCAGCAGGAAGACCAGTACAGAGAGCAGCGGGTTGCCAATATGAGGGCGCTGCAGGAGAAGGGGCATAAGCCGTTCGGGCAGAGGTTTGACCGCACGGGACGGCTTTCTGAGGTAAGAAAGGGCTTTGAGGAAGGTAAACGTGTAAGTATCGCCGGGCGTTTAGTCACGCTTAGAAATATGGGGAAGAGCTGTTTCGCTCATCTGTATGACGGCTCCGACAAGTTTCAGATTTATGTTCAGAAGAACCAGGTAGGCGAGGAATCATACGATGCGTTCAAGCTTCTTGATGTAGGAGACCACATCGGGGTTGAGGGCGAGCTGTTTATAACCCGCACTGGTGAGCAGACTCTTAAGGCCGACACGTGGACCATGCTTTCTAAAGCACTGCGGCCGCTGCCGGAGAAGTGGCACGGCCTCAAGGACGTAGAGGCGCGGTACCGTCAACGCTATCTTGACCTCATTGCCAATCCCGGATCACGCGATGTTTTCGACAAGAGGTGCTCTGCCCTGCGTGAAGTAAGGCAATATCTTTATGACCGGGGATACCAGGAAGTCGAAACGCCCATGATGCAGCCCCATGCGGGAGGTGCTGCCGCCAAGCCTTTTGTGACAAGGTATACGGCACTGAATACAGACATGTACCTTCGTATCGCCCCGGAGCTCTACCTGAAGCGCCTGCTTGTCGGTGGTTTTGACAAGGTGTTCGAGCTTAACAGGTGTTTCAGGAATGAGGGCCTGTCGCGGACGCATAACCCTGAATTCACGCTTATTGAGCTTTACGAGGCGTACGCGGACCTCTCCACCATGAAGGAGATTGTGCAGGGCGTTGTCACCACGGTCGCCGAGAAAGTATTCGGAGGCCTGAAGGTCGGCAATGAGGATTCCGGTATTATTGACCTGAGTACGCCATGGAAAGAGGCGGCCTACGCCGATCTCATTAAAGACATGATGGGCGAGGACTGGTATGACCTTCCACTTGATGCGGCGGTTGAAAGGGCCAAGGCCAAGGGGCTGGACATTGATCCTGACTGGGACATGCTGCTGGTCTCGCACGAGGTCTATGAAAAGCTGGTCGAGAAGACCCTGATTCAGCCTACATTTGTGACCAGGCTGCCTGCCCAGCTTGTTCCGCTTGCCAACGCGTGCGAAGACGATCCTAGCGTAGTCGATGTGTTTGAGCTCGTGATAGGAGGCAAGGAGATTGCGCCCGCATACAGCGAGCTCAACAATCCACTGGCGCAGCGTGAGCGGCTTGAGAACCAGGCAGGAGAAGATGCTGAGAAGATCGATGAGGAGTTCCTCGAGGCGCTCGAGCACGGTATGCCGCCTGCCGGCGGTATGGGCATAGGTATAGACCGCCTCATCATGATCTTCTCGGGATGTGACTCCATAAGGGACGTAATACTGTTTCCGCAACTGAGACCGAAGGACTGAAAGGAGATTCGGCGTCGTGATGCCATTCTCTCTTTTTCTGGCACTCAAATATCTGCGTCCTAAGCGCAGCTTTATATCTGTAGTGACCCTTATTTCGGTTCTTGGTGTCCTTCTCGGTGTGGCGATACTCGTCATCGTCCTTTCCGTCATGACCGGATTCGATGACATGTGGCGTGACAAGATTCTCAGTTTCAAGCCGCACCTCACGGTAGTAAGCACATTCGGCTCTATTGACGATGGGGAGAGCCTTGCCAGGAAGATAGAAACTATAGAGGGGATCACAGGTGTGGCCCCGGTGATTGTGACCCGGTCCCTTGTGAGGCACGAGGGGAGGGTGGCGGCCCCTATTGTCGTGGGTATTGATGACACGAGGGCCGGCACGGTTTCCAGAATACCTGAGCATATCAGGCCGGGGGGCAGGTTCGATATCTCGGACAACCGCATGGTCGCGGGAATTGATCTCTGTGCCGAGATGGGGATGTTCCTTGGGTCGAAAGCGCTGGTTTATTCGCCCCGCAACCTGACAAGTGAGGACGAGGTTTATCTGCCCGAGGAGGTGGAGTTAACGGGCATGTATGATATGGGTATGCAGAAGTTCGATGCCGGATTTATTCTCACCTCGCTCGATCTTGCCAGAGACCTTGTGGGCATGGACCGGGGCGTGCATGCGCTCTACGTGATGACGGATGACGCATTCAAGTTCACGGAGTACGCCGACGCCGTTCGTGAAGTCATCAGCCCCCATATGAGGGTCATAACCTGGAAAGAAGAAGACAGCATGCTGTTTGCGGCCCTCAGCAATGAGAAGACAATGATGTTCATACTGCTTCTCTTTATAACCATTGTCGCGATCTTCTGTGTCACGAACACACTTATTGTTATAACCGTTCAGAAGACGAATGAGATAGGCCTCCTCAAGGCGCTGGGTTTCCAGTCGGGAAGAATAATGGCCGCCTTTGTGTGGCACGGGTGGATACAGTGCCTGGCTGGAACGCTGGCCGGTATCGGGACCGGGCTTCTTGTCCTGAAGAACCTTAAGAACATCGTAAACTGGCTTACTTCCATAGACATTGAAGTCTTTCCGAAAGACATTTATGGCCTTAGTGAGATTCCGTATAAGGTCAGCCAGGCTGACATAACGTTTATCGCCATCACAGTCATGCTTTTCTGTACCCTTGCCAGCATCATACCAGCGATGCGGGCTTCGCGTCTGGACCCGGTTGAAGCTCTGAGGCACGAATAGAAATGAGTGATACGAAACACGGAGACTTGCGGCTTAAGGCTGAAAACCTTGAAAAGACTTACTGGATGAAGCCGCACAGGCTGGAGATCCTCAGGGGCGCCAGCCTGGAGGTGAGGCCGGGGGAGAAGGTCGCTGTCGTAGGTATGAGCGGGGCGGGCAAGAGCACGCTCCTGCACATCCTGGGGGCACTGGACAAACCGGACAGGGGGAATGTCGCTATTGACGGTGAAGACCTGGCGCAGCTTTCCAGCCGTGCAAAGACATCGGTCCGTGCCAGGAAAATTGGTTTCATATTCCAGTCCTACAACCTGCTCTATGAGATGGATGTGGTTGAAAACGTAATGCTGCCGGCAATGGCGGGCGGAAAGATCGCGTCTTCAGCGGAGAAGATGCGGGCGCGCGCGTCCGATCTTCTGACGAAGGCCGGAGTGGGACAGCGGCTTTCTCACAGGCCCCTCGAGCTTTCAGGCGGCGAGCAGCAGCGCGTTGCGATAGCAAGGGCGCTGATGAATGATCCGATGCTGGTGCTTGCCGATGAGCCCACGGGCAACCTGGATGACACCACGGGCGCGCAGGTGCTGGATATGCTCTTCTCGCTAACGGCAGACTCTGGCGCATCTCTTGTTATGGTGACTCACAACGAGCGGGTGGCCTCAGCCTGTGACAGGACGCTGCACCTGGTTGACGGGGTTCTCGAACAGGGCTGATTACTGCTTAGTGGCTGAAAACACACCTGAGTAATTGCCGTTCGTTCCGGTTGATGTTACAACACTTCCTGAAATTGAACCGTTGATTGTGGTGTCGGCAACCGTTCCCCTGTAGGTGACGGACCCTGAAAGGTTCCCGTCGCTCACCGTTCCTACCATCGTGAAGGCATTTGCAGTTACGGGCGCGCTCATGTTTGCACCCGGATGGAGGTCGTCAGAAGTTATTGTGCCGCTGTCGAGCAGGTTCAGGACAACGCTGTAGGTTTCGGAGGTCAGGGCGCCCCCTGAGAGCTGAAGAAAACGGGTAGCGCTTCCGGAAAAGAGGCCGCCGGTGTCGCCAGGGGGCGTGGTGCCGCCTCCGTCGTCGCCGTCACCCGAGCCGCCTCCCGCGACGGCCACGCCAATTCCTATTGCCGCCGCTGTGCCCGCAGTTATCAGAAGGGGCTTTTTCCATGAGGACTTCTTTTTGCCGTCCGCTGGTCCTGCCGTCTTTCCAGACGCCGTCCTGAATGTGATCGTATACCATGGCGTCTCGGTCGACTGTTCGAGGGAATCGAACGCTTCGATGTAGTAAGACACCTGGCCGGAGTTCTGGATGAGGTTCCTGGGGATGCTTGCAATGAACGCCCCCGCGCCTGACGCCCGCATTGGGACCTTGAATGGGGCCGAGTCGCTTGAAACGGAGCAGTAGAGGTTCACGGCCTTGGCTGCGCCGCCGTCATCGCGGACGGTAGCCCTTATATAAACGGGCTGGCCGGTAACCGCAGCCTTCACGGGCTCATGGATGATGCGCGGCGGCTGGTCCGCCGCCAGGCCGAAGGATACAGCGCATAAGAACAACAGCGCGTTAGCTAGTACCTGCCTAATCATGGTTACCATTTTGGCAGGAAGGTTCTTAAAGATACAGAAAAAATGCCGCTAATCGTTCCGCAGGGCTTCGGCGGGCGTGATTGCTGTCGCCATCCTGACAGGAAGATAGGAGAAACACATGCCCATGATGACCGCGACAATCAGGGGCAAAACAACGACACTTGCGCCCATGTGGACCGGGAGCAGGAAATGGCCGCTTGATAAGGAGATCAGGAAAGCGGCAAGCGCCAGCCCGGCCAAGGAGCCGCACAGTGTCACGAGGCAGGCCTCCGCGAGGAAAAGCGAGGCGATGTCCCGCGCCGTGGCCCCGATAGTCCGGCGCAGGGCGATCTCAAGCACACGGTCCCTGACATTTGCCACCATGAGGCTCATAAGGGTGGTGCCGCCAAGCACCAGGCACAGCAGTGAAACGCTGCCGGCAGTCAGCGCAATGATTCGCTCCAGGCGCTTGACGTCAGCAAGCACCGATGCCGGCGTTATCCATGTAAATGCGTCGGCTTCGTTCCTTCCCGCGAGCAGTCGTCTTGCCGCTGAAACAGTCGACTCCAGTTGTGACGGTTCAGGGCATTTGACCTCGATCAAGTCAACCTTTCTGGCGGTGATGGATGCATTGCTCATCCATGATCTTGAGGACGCCAGTGGGACAAAAAGTGTGGTATTGTCAGGGACGAAGGACTTGTCGGACGTTTCCTTTTCCAGTGCGGACCCGGGCCGCTCAACAATGCCCACTATGGTGTAAAGTGAAGATCCGAGATACACTGCCTGCCCGAGCTGCCAGTTCGCGTCGTGCGCCAGGGTGTCTGATACGACGGCGACCCTGGCCCCCGTGGCATGGTCGAGGGCGTCAAGGTTACGGCCGGAAGTCACGGTAGGGCTGTGTATTTGAAAGTAGTTCTCGTCGACGGCGAACACGCGTATGGGCTGGGAAAAATTAGACACTCGAATAGAGAATGTGCGCAAGGCCGATACGATTGTTCCCGTGAGAGAGGAGGCCAGCATGCTTCGTTTGTCCAGTGTCAGGTCGCCGTGGATTATATCGGTTCTCTCGCCCGGCATTACAACAAAGACATTCGCGCCCATGTCCTCCATAAGTTCACGTGATTTCTGCCTGAGCCCCCCCATGACTGCCAGCAGTATCGTAAGTGAAGTCATTCCCACGCAAACGGCCAGCACGGAGAGAGCTGACCGTGCGGGCTGGAAGCGAATGCCGTCCCAGAGGTCTGCAGCGATTCTTTTCACGTCAGCTGCCTTTCCTGGAGGGCGCCGCCGGTGCAAGTGATGTGTCGTGACGCGTATTCCAGCAGTCTCTCGTTATGTGTAACCATGATGATGGTGATTCCGTCCCTGTTCAGGCTCTTGAAGCAGTCCATTACCGCCTCAGCCGCCGCAGTGTCCAGGTTCCCTGTGGGTTCGTCTGCGAGCAGCAGGGCTGGTCTCCGTGCAACTGCTCGAGCGATTGCTGTGCGCTGCTGCTCGCCGGAGGAGAGCAGCCGCGCCTGTCGCTGGGCGACGTCCTCTAGCCCCATCTGCTCGATTGCTTCCCTTGCGAGGCTCAGGGTGTCAGCCGGCGCCGCGCGGAGGTAGCGAAAGCGAAAAAGAACATTATCCAATACGTTGCGATGGGGGAGGAGGCAGAACCTCTGGAATACAAGGCCGATTTCCTGTTTTCTTATCCGGCAGAGCTCCTCGTCAGTGAGTTTCGACATGTCAGTTCCCCGCATGGTTACATTGCCGGAGGAAGGCTGGTCTATGAGCGCGCAGATGTGAAGCAGAGTAGATTTTCCGGAGCCTGACGGACCAGTGATCACAAGGAAGTCTCCCTCAGAAACGGCAAGATCAATTCCCTTAAGAACTTCCACATTCCCGGCAGGTGTGCAGAAGGATCGGGTAACGTTGGTCAGCTCCATGACCTTGCGGGCGGTCATTTCACAATCACCCGCTGTCCTGCTGCGAGTCCGTCGAGGATCTCGATCTTTCCGCTGCCGGCCGCGCCCACTGCGACCTTCTGCCTGCTTTTCCTTCCGAGACTGCGGACACTGCAATACGCATTACCATCCTGCCACCAGACGGCCGAGCGCGGAACCAGGAGCGCATTCGAAGCCTTGTATGACAGAATGCTTACCTGCGCAGACATGTCAGACTTGAGCGAGGCGTTTCTTGAGTCTATTTTCACGACGATATCGAAGTACTTGCCGCCTGTGTTGCTGCCCGGCAGGGGTTGCGCCATAGAGCTTACAGAGACGACATGTCCGTCGAGGCCCATTCCTGGGAAAGCGATGGGGCGGACCACGGCGGCGGCGCCTGGCGCAATATGGGTCAGCTCCTGTTCAGGCACGTGGCATCTGGCAATGAGCTCGTCCATATCTGAGATGGTCATGAAGGCCTGGCTGTAATAGACGGTGTCTCCCACACGGGCAGAACGGTATTCCCCTGAAAAGTGCGCCGGCTTGAGGACGGCGATGCCGGCGGAGGGGGCGCGAATGACCGAGTGGTCAATTCTCTTCTTGATGCTGGCATATTCATTGCTCGAAGTAGTAAGTGTGGCGTGTGCCCGCTGGACGGCCGAGGGATGGAGGTACTGTTCCGTCAGTTCCATGGTTTTCTTAATTCCCTCGATCTCTGCCTCCCTGGTCTTTACCTTCACCTCGAGCTGCTCGACCTCGTGCTGGGGAACAAGATCGTCTGCCCGCAGTTCGATTGTGTCCCGTAGCGCCTGCCGCTCATCACTCAGCTTCTGCTCCGCGGCCATGAGCTTGGTTTCAAGCTCCCTTGTTTCCAGGGGTATCTTGGCCTTTACAAGGCTCTTGTAGTCGGCCTCGGCCAGTGAAAGTTTTTTCTCCGCCTCAAGTATGTCGTCTTCCCATACTGAAGCGTCGAATTTGGCTATGACCATCCCCTGGGTAACGGAGGTCCCGTCCGGGATGATTTCGGTAAGGATTCCTGATCCGCGTATGCGGGATATAATACTCCTCGCATCCTGGGGCTGAATGCTTCCGGAATAAGTTGACCATACTTCGAACTCTGCGCGCTCGACCCTTGCCGTTTCATGCTCGCGATCGGGATCTCGGCGGCCAAGCAGGAACAATAGTGCCAGCACACCTCCTGCAATCAGCATGTATTTCCTTGAGACTTTGATCACCTGACAGCCCCTGGCTTTAGATCGTCCGGATACTCTATTAGCGCCCCGATGATGCGCATAAGCCTGTATGATGCGACAGATGCCGCGGATTGTGAAGAAAGAAGCTGTTCTTCGGCGTCCAGAAGCTCATCTTCCGCTTCGGAAACAGAGAAGCTGTCGCCTTTGCCCATCTCAAAGAACTTGCGCGCCAGCTTCACCCGTTTTCTCGCGATCTGGTAGTTCTTGTCGGCGAGGTCCTGCTCCGCCAGCACCTTCCGGTAGGTCGAAAGCGCCTGCCTTACCTGTTTCTTGATGGCAAGCATAACGGACTCTATTTGCAGGCCGGAGAGGCCGGCGGTGAGCTCGGCAGTGGCCAGTTCGGATTTTTCGTCACGCCTCGGGAAGTCGGACGCCAATTGGAACCCCACGAACCAAACATCCTCATCCAGCCTGCTGGATTCGGAGTATGCCTCATCTTCCCCCAGCATTTCATACCTGGCAATCAGCCGGAGGTCCGGAAGCAGGTTGCGTCGGGCGAGCTGGACGCCGCGTCTGGCGTCCTCGAAGTCGTCAAGTATCTGCGCGTAGTCAAGCCTGTTTGAGACGGCGGACGCAAGGGCCTCCTCGTGGGAGGGGATGTCAATAACGAGCGCTTCCGATGTGGCTGCCGTGAAGACCTGCGACGGATCTCTGCCGAGCAGTTCGGCGAAAGATGCCTGCTCGGAGACAAGGGTGTCTTTGATGGACGCTATTCGAAGCTTTGCGTTTCCAAGCCTGAGTTCCGCGCGCATGGTGTCGACGCGAGTCGCGCGGCCCTGCTTTTCCCTTGCGCGCGTGAGGCGAACGAACTGCTCAAGCCTTTCTATCGTGCGTGTCTGGTACTCGATACGCCGCTGCAGCGTGACAAGGGTCTCGTGTGCCTGTACTACTTCGACAATCAGGTCGGTTTGTCTCAGGAATATTTCCCGCCTCGCGTTGCGAACGGCCCTCTGCGCATCTCTAATCGGTTCCAGGTTGATTAGCGTGCCGACACTGCGCAGCAACGGCTGTGAGATCTGGAACCTCAGGCTCGTCCTGTAAAGCGAATTGGTGTCTTCCAGGTCCGTTCTTGTAGTGCCGGCTGACGCAGAGAGCGTTGTGCCTATTGCGGTGTCACGCAAGGCGGTCAGCCTTGCCGCATCGGTCCTGTTGCCGCCTGACTGTTCGGAATAGAGTTCCGGCCTTACGTTGATCCTGAATCGGTTCTTTCTCGCCTGCAGTTCGACCCTTCGGGATGCGAGGGAATACCCTAAGGAGAGCATGGATGTGTTATTGCTGACAGCCACATTGATGGCTTCTTCCAAGCTGATGGTTTGGGGAGTGTTTGTAATTACAGCAGGGTCTGCCGAGGCAGCAAGAGCGGCCAGGGCCGCGAGTTGGATTGCTGTGATGATCATGGCGAATCGTCGGGGAACTCCTTGAAGTTCTTCCTGTGCCTCTGCACGAGCTCCCAGTGTTTTGAATACTTGGCAAAGGCCGTGAAAGCGCAGGACATGGCTATTATGAAGCCGTGCGTTCCGTCCAGGAACCCTCTCTTCAGGAAATAGCCTTTAATGAACCTGAACAGGGGGTGAAAAATCAGGTCCGCCTTGATTAAGCTGCGGTCCTGGACAAAGCGCTGCTGTGCGGCGATGGATGAGAAGCGGTTCAGCGTGTTGAGCTGGTCGCTTATCTCACCATAGGTGTAATGAAATACGGGAGCGGACAGCCGCTTGATTTCGCCGTTAACTACTACTTTGTCGTGCGGTTCGATTCCCTCTGTTCGGCCGAATTCTTTCTTAAAGAGCCGCAGCTTGACGTCCGGATACCATTCTCCGTGCTTTATCCATTTTCCGAGGAAGTAAACGATGCGCGGGAATTCATATCCAACATACGGGCCTGTTCCTTTTTCGAACTCTTCAAGAATCTGGTCGCGCAGGGCGGGGGAGATCTCTTCATCGGAATCCACGTAAAGTATCCATGGGTGGGACGCTTTCTCTCTGACCAGGTTTCTCTGTCCAACGTAGCCCATCCATGCCTGCTGATAGACTTTGTCGGTGAACTTTCGGGCAATGTCGACAGTGCGGTCAGTGCTGAAGCTGTCCATCAGGACAATCTCGTCACACCAGGTCAGGCTCTGAAGGCATCTTTCAATTTTCTTCTCTTCGTTAAAGCAGATAACACAGGCGGAGATCTTTTCTCTCATTCTATTCCTTGTCGAGGAGGGTCCGTGGGATCGCTTTCTCGGCAACGAGTTCGCCCGCGTACATGACCTTTACGTGCACTCCATAGAAGGTCATTCCGGAGTTTGCGGACGGGGCCGTGCGCAGCCCCTTCGGGACGGTGTAGGTGGCTGTCAGGGTTTCTTCGCCGCTGGTGCCGAGCTGACTCGTCTGCAGCGCCTTGGTGGGCACAAGTGCGCGCGCGGGTGTGATCTCCCCCGAGGAAAGGTCCCGATCGAAAAACTCAAATTTTACTGCGACCTTAGAATCATCGACGACGCTTCCGGTCGTCGCGAGTGTGAGTGTGGCCACGCGCATTTCGTCGTACTCGTCCTTCGTCGGGAACTTCTGCTGGCTCAATCCGGCTATTATGATTGGTGAAACGGTCTCCGGCTTGGGACTTTCCTTCTGCACAGGCTCCGGCTCCGGGGGCGGATTGGTTTCGGGCTCTGGCTTCGGGTCCGGCTCCGGCGGTGGTGGTGCGGGTGAGGTTGAAGGTGGAATCTGG
>JBFIFS010000012.1:0-35715 GCA_041602695.1 Kiritimatiellia bacterium | reverse complement strand
GTCTGTGGACACGCGCATGAGACCTGTCCGGTCTTCCCGGGCCGGGCAAAGGTGGTTCACGTAGGATTCGACGACCCGCCTGCACTGGCGAAAACTGCAGCCTCTGAAGACGAGGCGCTCGGACATTACCGTCGCGTTCGCGATGAAATCCGGGCCTTCGTGGAAGGGCTGCCGGCCAATGTTATCGCCGGGTAGAAACGACTTCCCCCCATCTACGCTGTTGCAATCACGCAAGAATCCGTGGATAATGTCCTGTATGACGAGGAACACAATATGAGCGCATGGATACTCGTAATTGCCGGGATACTGGTCTGGCTGGCTGGACAGCGAATTCCGCCGCCCAAAAACCCTGCAAGCATAAGGACGGGCTGGCTGGTATCCACACTGGGGGCCGGAGTCTTCGCGATAGGCATATTCGCGGGGCTCAGGGGGCCCGTCAGTTTCGGCAGCGTCACCTTCAGCAGCTTTTCATTCGCCCACGCCCATGAAAAGTCGGATTTGGAGGCCATGCGCTACGCGAGAAACAATCTAAGGGTTTCATCGCATCCCGCAGCCGGCTGGAGAGGCGCCTCAAAGACCGACCTTAAATGCAACGTCGTTAATAACGGAAGCAGGAAACTGACTTCACTTACCTTCAGCTTTGTTACCACAAGCCATGACACCATCAACATCAAGGTGCGCGGCCCTTATCCGGCCAACGCGACGAAAAGCGTTCTGGTTACACTCCCCGACAACGTAGTTAGAAGCTACTTCCAGAAGGGCATGAACGTCACCCAGATCTCTGCGGCCTCGTTCTGAGGGGAGCCCAATACAAAAAAGAACCGGCCGAAAGATTGCTCTGTCGACCGGCCCTATTGTAAAAAAGTGTTCTTCTAGAAGCTGTAAGCAAAACCGATAGAAATCACCGGATAAAGGGTTATGCCCTCAACGTCATCTTCGATTGTCTGGGCTTCCTTAGCCAGGTCAGCGTTAAGAGCTGCCTGCAGGGCGGCGTTTGCTGCGGTGGCCGTAATTTCCACTTCAGCGCTTCCCTGAAACATGACACCGAGATCAAAAGCAAATGTAAACCTTCCCTCTTCATCAACCGCATTGCCGTAGCCGATTCCAACATAAGGCGCAATGTCGCCGAACGAGACAGTGCCGTCGAGCGCGCTTACCAGATAGGCCGCATCACCAATTTCCACGCTTTCATCGAGGCTCGCATCCATGACGGCCTCGTTTTTGTTGAGCATGGCCCCACCCGTCAGGCGGAACCCGCCGTCAAAACAGTGCCAGTCCAGAAGTGCTGCCACCGTTGAGAGGTCCAGGGTGAGCTCGATGTCGGTTGCCCCTTCAATTTCATCGTCCGTCTCGGCGAACCCGCTGAGATCGATAGACGCACCATTCACGCCAATGCGCAGGTTAGTCTTCTCGCCGAGAGGAAGAGTCGCCTCCGCGCCAAGACCAAGCGTTCCAACCTTCACGCCAACCGCCGGGCCCGCCACGGCATAAGCTGCCGCGAGAGCAAGCACAAGGACCGTCACCACTACACGTTTAATCACATAGACCTCCTTTTGCTGACGAGCAACAGCCCGTCTGGTTTCGCGCATTTTAAGGGCAGCGCTGTCAGCTTACCAGCAAAATATGGGAACCAGAAGCAGGAGCAGGGAAAGGGTGCTTAGAATGAGGCCTGCTATTGAAAAGCCTTTTCTGCGGTCCTTTATCACGCCGATGACGCTGACTATGAGCGCGATAGGCGGCGATGCGAGAGCAAGGAGCCCTAACAGGACTCCGGAAATGGAACCTCAACCAGGCGCGGCGCACAGCATCAGGAGAAAGGAGCACAGAGGCAGGAGCGATATACAGAACCCGACTTTTCCTATCCTTGCGTTCAGCTCATCGGCCATAACGGCAGCCCCGTTTCTTCATCAAACCCGCGCTCCAGCTTCGCACCATCCATTATCTCAATCACGTATTCACACGCAAAGACAACTGTGCCCGGCGCAAGATGACCGCCAAACGCCCTGCCCTCTTCGTCGCTCAGGGTTATGTGCGCGTGTATGATAGGTTCGCCGTCTTTGAGCGATATGTTGCCGGTTGCGCAAAGGATCTCAAGGTGCTGGTCAAGATCCCTGAACTCATACTCACGGCTGTCCTGATGGTAATAGCCGATCCGCGCCTTCTGCACCGCTCCGATCGCGTTCACCGTTCCGAGAGTGACACCTTTTTCCCTGCATATGGCCGTAAGCCCTTCAAGCAGGTCAACACCGCAGTCCAGCCTGCCGATAAGGCTCCCTTTTTCTTCAACCCTCTTGACAATGGGCATATCCGTTTCCTTTCGCTCTTTCCCGCATAGGATAGGCAGAGCCCGAAGCCGCGTCAAGCCGCCGCTCACCACATCGGCCGCTTTGTCCGCAGCTGGCTTCAGGTGCTAATTCCGCCCGCACGCGAACTGAATGCGGAAGACTGATAACTGAAGAAGCCCCTTTCCCCCATTAGCCTTGACGAAAGAGGCTCCACACACATACCTTTGTTACACAAATGCGAAACTCCTTATCAAAAATACTGTCGCTTGAAGCCATGCTGGCCGAGCGGGAGGCATTGAAGGAAAAAGGCCTTTCCCTGGTCTTCACCAACGGATGCTTCGATATTCTGCATACTGGACACACCAGCTACCTCCAGTTCGCACGCGAGCAGGGCGATGCGCTTGTGGTCGGACTAAATTCAGACAGCTCAGTTAAGAAAATCAAGGGCCCGGAACGACCCATAAACAGCGAAAACGACCGGGCACAAGTTCTTGCGGCGCTGGAGTGCGTGGATTACGTGGTAGTTTTTGATGGCGAAGAGCCCGCGGAGCTCATCGGCAAGGTCATTCCGGACGTATTGGTCAAAGGTGAAGACTGGGCGCATTACGTCAGCGGGCGGGAAACAGTTGAAGCGAACGGAGGTAAAGTTGTTCTCGCGCCCCTGGTCCCGGGCAAGTCCACAACTAAGACCATAGAAAGCATGAGGGATTCCGGCGAGTGAGCGACCTTTTCATAGTAACCGGCGCGGCCGGATTCATAGGAAGCAATATTGTCTCCGAACTCAATGCACGCGGATTCGATAATATCGTTGCCGTCGACAACGTCAATCACCCCCTCAAACAGAAGAACATCGACCGCGTCAAATATTCCGAGTTCGTCAGCAAGCAGGACTTCAGGAAACGCTTCCTGGCCGGCAAACAGGATGCCGCTGTCACGGTGTTCCATTTAGGAGCCTGCAGCTCGACAACGGAAACGGACGAGGCCTACCTGCGCGACAATAATTTCCTGTATACTCGCCAGCTTTGCGAATGGTGCCTCTCTACTGGAGCCCGGTTCATATACGCTTCAAGCGCCGCAACCTACGGCGACGGCGCGCAGGGTTACTCAGACTCCCATGATGGGATTGAGTCGCTTAGGCCGCTCAATCTCTATGGACATTCCAAGCAGCTGTTCGATGTGTGGGCCCTGCAGAACGACAAGCTCGACCAGATAGCAGGCCTGAAATACTTCAATGTCTACGGACCGGGCGAAGACCACAAAGGAGACATGCGCTCTCTGGTAAACAAAGCCGTCAAGCAGATCCAGCAGGCGGGAGAGCTTAAGCTCTTCAAATCCTACAAACCGGAATACGGGGACGGGGAACAGGTGAGGGATTTTATCTATGTAAAGGACGCCGTGGATGTCACCATGTTCTTTCATGACAACCCTTCCGTATCCGGCATTTTCAATTGCGGCACCGGCCGGGCCAGGTCATGGCTCGACCTCGGCAGGGCAGTATTCAAAGCTATGGGCCGCGAGCCCAACATCACATTCATAGACATGCCCGACAGCATCAAAGACAAATACCAGTACCACACCGAGGCGGACATGCGTAAACTGAGGGGCGCCGGATACTCAAGGCAGCCCTTCTCACTCGAAGACGCCGTGACAGACTATGTTCAGAACCACCTCATCTGACGGCGCCCGCGCCGTCTTGCCTGCTGCAATTCTCATCTTCCTTCTGGCAGGCGGACCCGCCTCCGGCAGGGAGACCAGAATAGAATGTTCATCAACGGGCGATCGAGATGACGCGTTCATATCTATCATGTTCAACGCCGAGTGGCCCGGGAAGAAAGACATCTTCTTCCACCCCGATGAATCGCTGCACGAGTTTGCCTCGTGCGAGCTCGAGATCTTCTGGCCGGCAGACGCGCCGGCAGACGCGCAGGTCATGGCTTTTGTAAAAGACTGGGACTTCTACTGGCATCAGAAACTTCTGCCCGGCCGCCTGAAGCCCGGCGTAACCAACACCGTATCGATAAACTATCTGCCGGGGACGAAAGGCTGGGAGCCGAGGGGCCATCATGGAGGATGGAACCTGCGCTCTGCGCTGAATCCCAGCGACGCCGGATTCTCGATCCTGTCCAAGCAGCAGTACAAAGGCAGGCCGAAGCTTATATCTGCGGTACTGAAGAGAAAGGCCGACGACGAATCGGAACCCACCATACGCAACGTAAGGACAAACACCGAATCCCTGCCCTGCTATGAGAAGTTTGAAATCAAATTGAACCTTCCTGACCGCTATCCGGACCCTTTCGACTCTTCTAAGATAAACCTCTACGGGGAGTTTATCCTTCCCGACGGTACGAAACAGGCAGTCGACGGGTTTTACATGCAGGACTACTACCGTGTTGAAGATTCAGCGGAAACACGTGTGTCGCCACAGGGCAAGCCGTATTGGTGCATCCGTTATGCGCCCACAAAGGAGGGAAAACATTCTTTCCGGATCGTCGCAGAGGACGACCGCGGCCAGACGCAGTGGGGCCCGGGCTCCTTCCAGGCCACCGCTCCGGTGAAGCCCGGCTACGTGCGAGTCTCGCGAAAGGACCCGCGGTTCTTCGAATTCGACAACAGGAAACCGTTCTTTCCGGTAGGGCACAATATCCGCTCGCCGTTCGATACCCGCATGGACCGGAATTTCCCCTGGAAACAGCGGTGGCCTGAGGGTTCATCCGCATACGAGCGCTACTTCAGCAAAATGAAGGATTCCGGCCAGACCATAGCCGAGGTCTGGTTTGCCGCGTGGTCGCTTGGGCTGGAGTGGAACGCGGACTGGTTTGGCTATCACGGTGTCGGCCAGTACAACCTCATCCACGCGTTCGAAATGGACCGCGTGCTGGACCTTGCAGATGAGAACGGAATCTATGTTAACCTGGTTATACACAACCATGGCAAGTTCAGCTCCTTTTCGGACCCCGAATGGGCCGACAACCCTTTCAATACAGCCAACGGCGGATGGCTCCGAGACCCGGGAGATTTCTTCACGGACGAAAGGGCCGCAAAAGCGTTCTTGAAGCTGATGCGCTACAAGGTAGCCAGATGGGGCTACAGCTCAAGGGTGTTCGCATGGCAGCTGTGGAGCGAACTCGACCTGGTGGGCAGCAAGGACCGCAGGGGCGTCCATAAGTGGGATGAGACGGTCAACTGGCATAAGTTCGCCAGCACTTCTATTAAGGAAATGGATCCGAACGACCACTTGATCTCAACCCACACCTGCGGCGACTATACTCACCAGAACCCGGACATGATAGCGTTGAAGGAAATCGACCATTGTCCCGTCGATGCGTACCACGGCAGCCAGGACCCGCTTCATATTGTCACTCTTCTCAAATCCACAGCCAACTTCAACAACCCGTACAGGAAACCTGTGCTGGTAACCGAGTTCGGCGGATCACCTTCAGGCGGATCAACCAGCTACCTTCGCGCCGCCCTGCACTCGGCACTGTGGTCTTCAACATGCATACCCGTTTCAGGCACACCGATGTTCTGGTGGTGGGGAATCATTGAAGAAGAAGATTACTATCCTATCTTCGCGGCGGTAAGCAGGTTTATGGAGGGCGAGGACAGACGAGATGCCAGGGCGGACTGCACCTACCCGATGCTGAAGTCCGCCGGCACAACAAACGGCCCGCTCTTCTCGGCCGCGGCTTACAGCAGCCCAACCAACGGCCTCGGCTGGGTGTATTATGCCGCTTCACGGTGGGACCGCCCGCTGCCGCAGGCCGCGACGGCAGATGACCTTTCCCTGAAACTGAGCGGGATGGAGAACGGAGAGTTCGATATCGAATATTGGGACACTGACAGAGGAACGGTCATATCCAGGACAACTGCCACAGCCAAGAACTCGCACCTGATAATAAAGCTGCCGCGCTTTACGCGCGACATCGCCTTCAAGGCGAGAATGCGAAAGCCGCCCCCCAAAAGGCGCCGCTAGAGCTGGCCGTCGGCCTGCTGGATCTCCTGTCCCCTAACGGCAAGGCCCTTCTCGAGTCGGACAATATCTTTCTTCAGGCGCTCGTTCTCTGCAATGGCCTCTCTGATCCTGGCCTCCAGGTCCTTAACGCGTGCCGCGCTGCGGGCTTCGGCCGCTTTGCGCTGCTCAACGGCCTGGGCTTTTTCAGACTCGAGCCTGGCCCTCACCTTCGCTTCTGATTCGACCTTGGCGTTTAGGCCGGCGATCTTTGCCTCAAGCAAAGCATGTTTACTTTCAAGCGAAGCAACCTGTTTCTCAAGGGCCCTTGCCCGGTCTTCAAATATCCCCGCGTCAGCCAGCTTGCTGCGTTCTTCGGCAAGCAGCTTCGACGAAGCAGCCAGCCGCTTCTTGAGCTGATCGATTTCTTTCTCCAGTGTCTCCTCCGCAGCATCCATCCGCTGGATCTGCTTGCGGAGAGGCTCGTGGGTGCTTGACTCCCTTGCCAGGTCCCGCTCCAGCGCGGCTATCCTGTCCTGGTGGTGCTTAAGAACGGCCTGGAGTTCGGACTTCGCAGCTTCAAGCTCCGACGATTCCTTCATGGCACTGGACAGCTGCTCACGCATCACTGAGAGCTGGCTGCTCCTGATCTTGGACTCGGTATAGATCCCCAGCGAATGCGCCCCTATGGCCAGCGCCAAAGCGCCAAGACCGAAAACAGTTATCCAGGAAAACTTCATTCCATACCTTCCCTCGGGGGTTGAATGACCTGAAAGAGGCGCCAGTCGCCCCAGTCGGCATCGTAAAGAGTCTCCTCACTGCCCAGAGTGTATATGTCCATATATTTCCAGTGTATGCTGTCCCCGCTCCCCCTGCCAAACGGTTTTTTGACCATAATGAAGAGATCATGCCCTCGATAGTCACTTTTCGCCTTGTTGAAATTGAAGTCAAGCGCGTGGACAAAGGCATCAGATTCCGTACCGCCAAGCAGCCCGAAACTCTCGTAGCCGCAAACAAAAACCTTTGCATAGCGCGAGCGACCCGCGACATGGCGCTCGATAAGCGGCAGCTGCGCTCCCCTTAGAGGTTCTTCTTTCGCCTGAGGAGGGTCTGCGTAGGAAAGAGCCAACACCGCCGCCGGCAGGATTATCAGCAGCTTGCGCCAGCCGGCAACTACACCGCCCCCAACATGCCCCATCGATGCGACTGAAGTAAAGAAGACGAAGACCGGCAGGACGCCGAGAATGTGCGTGTCTGACCAGAGCATCCCAATCCGTCGAAAGAGCAGCGCGCTAAGGAACAGCATCAGGGCGAACATGCTCCACAGCAGCCCCGTCCTGTTGCGCGTTCCCGCCGAGATTCCGGCGGTGAAGGCAGGAACAAGGCCGCAGGTGAGATGCAGCAGCCCCAGCTCGGCATCGCCAACACTCTCCAGCGCAGGCAGCAGCTTGACCTTCCAGAGCGGCTTAAGGAAATACAGTACATCGCCCATGATAAGCCAGTTCATCAGGAACCACAGGGCAACGATATAAGCGATAGGCAGCACGCCTATGATAAGGACTGATTCCTTCTGCTTCCTGCTCATCGACCTGCTCCGTATAAGGTCTATGATGAAGAGGACAAGCAGCATGCCGATCCACACTGTAAGCTCTGGACTCAAGCCTGATATGACCGCTGAACATGCCGCGAAATAGACCAGGGCCCTGACGCTCCTGCCTACCAGCCACCTGGCCAGGCTGTCCGCGCTGAAAACCACCAGGGCCGCAACAAGCAGGACCGTGGATCCATTGAGAAGTTCTGCAACAAAAAAGCTGCTCCCGGCCAGCATGACGCAGATGAGGATGGTCCGGAACCAGCCCGTCAGGGATATGCTGCACCGCCACAGAAAAGAGAGCACAAAGAAGCCGCTTAATGCGGCAATGCTCACCGAGGCCCAGGGAAACCCGTCATCCGGAAAGAGGAAAACCAGGGGAAGCCGCACAAGAGTACAGAACGGCGGCCACCAGACCGAGCTGATAGCCGCCTGCCTTCCCTCCGTTGTGTTGGCGATCAGCTGGCGCGCGATCTCCTCGTAGACTCCGGCCTCATAGCTGAACCTGCCGCCGCAGAAGACGGCAAAAGCCATTACAACCGCGACAGTAAGCAGGCCGCCGGCAAAGGTCAGTCGGAGCCAGCGGACACGATCATTTCGCTGTGAAAAGTCCATGCTTTGTTTTTTCCCAATAGAAAGGTTTCGTAAAGAACTGCAGGAAAGCGCGCCAGCCGCTGTAGCTCATCATCACCCAGTAGACGGGAGAAAGAACGGCATACTTGACCAGGTCGTAGTAGCCGCGGCGATAGCAGGCGATTGCGCCAGTGTATGCGAACACGAAATTTCCGGCAAACAGGCAGAGGGCCCCCATCGTAAAGACGGCTCCTGGAAAAAGCGCCGTGAGTATTTCGAGCCTGAGGAAGAACCAGATCAGCGCGAGCGCCCAGAAGAAGGGGTTGATGAGAAAGGAAACCACAATGCCCGCTATGAGCATCTGGAAATTAAGAAAGTTGATAAGCCCCAGCTCACGACAGAGCCGCACCGGGTGGCGCATGTGGACCAGGTAAGTCTGAATGTAGCCCTTAAGCCACCTCGTCCTCTGCTTGATCCAGTACGGAAGGCTCGAGCAGGCTTCCTCCCAGGTGGTGGTATTCAGCATCCTGGTGCGCCCGCCCATTCGATGGATCCGGACCCCAAGGTCGCAGTCCTCAGTCACATTGTAAGCGTCCCAACCCATCAGTTCATTGAGGACCGAGGTAATGAAATGATTCGAAGTTCCGCCGAGAGGAATGACCGCGCCGATTGAAGACAGCCCTGGAAGCGAGAGGTCAAACCAGGCCGAGTACTCGGAAGTAAACCAGCGGGTCAGCAGGTTCTGGCGCGGGTTATAGAAATTGAGCTTCGACTGGAGGCATACAACGTTCTTGTCGACCCGTCCGAAAGCAAGGACCGCGCGCTTCAGCTGATCAGGTTCCGGCCTGTCTTCAGCGTCGTAGACAACGAGATACTTCCCCCTCGCGAGTTCGAGCCCGATGTTACATGCCTTCGGCTTGGTCCGGGGCTGTGACTCAGGTACAACAGTGACGCGAAAACCTTCCGGCATTTGCAGCCGCGCGGCCTCTTTGAGCGTCGGCTCGTCGTCCTCCTCCAGCAGGAACTGCACGTCCTTCTTGTCCGCCGGATAATCCATCTTTATCAGGGATTCCAGAATCTGCTCGAGTGACTCTGGCTCCATATACATCGGGACAAGAACAGAATAGACAGGCAGGTCTTCATCCTTGAGCCCGGCAATTTCCTGCCGGGAGATATGAATCTCCGCGTCCGAAACAACAGACATCCTCGTGAGCATGAGCTTATAGAGAGTGAACGCCATGTAGAAAACGGTAGACACAAGCACGAACGACTTGCCGACGAGCCATGGCCGGAATGCCAGTCCAGCCGCGGTCAGAAGGACGACCAGATACATCAGGGCTTTCTGCGTAACCGTCATTGGGACGGAAGCGCTCATTTCCGGACGCTCGTGCGCCAGCCGCAGGGGATCAATAGAAGAAACGCTGTTGTCTGCCGGCATCGGCTCAGTCACTCCCTTCTGCCCTGTATCCATGAACTATCGCCCTCGCGATTACCTGGCATGAAAGGCGGATCCCCGCATCACTGAGTTCCGGCCCGGACCCCATGAACAACTCGATGTCCTGTCCCATGCCCATGAAAGCAGAATAAAGATCGGCCACGGGAATGCCCCTGGCTCCTGCGACCCGCCTAACGGCCGCGGCGTACTCACGGGCCGCCTCCCTGTCTTCGCCCACCGGGGGAAGAGTAACCATGATTGCCCGCATGCTTCGCCTCGATGCAATTATGTCTACGGCTGCAGCAAGCAAACGCTCGAAGTCGGACGGGCGGTCATACGCCAGGAAATGCTCCATGCCAACGCTGAGCATCACAATGCCAGAGCGGGATTCCGTCTCTGCGGAAACAGACCGCAGGACCCCGGCTGCACCGAGGTGGTCGTGCCCCCCGGAAGCGGACAAATCACGCAGGGCAACTTCCTCTTCACCTATCGAAAGCATCCCGGCAAGCATCTTCGAGTACCCTGCGCTATCTCCAGACATCGGGCGCGGCACGGCAAGGACATCATCAAGCATCAGGACGCCCCCCTTCAGGTGTGCAGTCCTTATTGCAGGCTGCCTGAAGCCGGACTGCGCTCGAGACGATACGTAGAAGAGCTGGTTTCCTTTGCTGTCATAGAGCCGGTCCTCTACAGCCCTGTGCGGAAAGGCGGCGTACGGAAACCTGTTGAACAGCATTCTCCCGCCGTTAATTCGATAGCCCCTGTGGCTTAACTCCCACTCAGCTTCGGATACGTCAGCCGCCCTGGCGGAAAAAATCCTTATCGTCCGGGCCCCGGATGACATCGAGAGCTTGCGGCTTCCTGTCCGCTCCCTTCCCTTCACATCGTGCCACTTCCATTCCAGCAGAAAGTCCATCGGCTCAGGGCACTTTGCGGAAACCCGGATCGATGGATCAACGGTGTCTTCGCTGAAGAGGCAGGGAACCACGTTCACAGGAACGGCACCTACTGCGTACTCACGGTAATGCAGGTTTCTGGTATCAACCTGCCTTTCAAGGACCGACTGAAATCCGAGCGCGTCCCTGAGCTCCAAAGACACCCGGTGCAGACCCAGGCTGTCAAACACATGGGTCACCGAATTGCCTTCGAGCGTTCTCCGTCCAGCCTGGAAGACACCGCCGACGCCAACCTGAGAAGCGCCGGCTGTCAGCGCCGCCTCGGTCGCGGGGCTCCAGTTGGCCTGATACTGCCACGAAAGATCACTGCCGGAAAAGTCCTGCAGCGTTACAGGAACAAAGACAGGATCAGTATCGCGGAACTTATAGGGCCGCCCGAGCGAATACGAAAACCCGGCGTGAAGCGTCTTCTCTTTCTCTTCGATGCGAAGCGCTTTCGGAACCAGCGAACTTACCAGCAGGAAATCCTCCACCCGCACCTTCCGGTCTTCGGTTTGCGTCGAGGTAACAGCGACCTTCGCGCGGGTTATGTGCGATGCGGCCCCGTATACTTCCAGTATGTGTGGGCCGGAATCCAGATACGAGATGTCGCCTTGCCGCCATGTGCCACGGGCGTGCCTTCCCGGCCACTCGACCTGCATCCTGCGGTCAAGCATTACGAACCCGGCGTCATTGCAGTCCAGATGAAACCTGTACAGACCCGGTTCGGGAATGATTATGTGCGTGCTGATTCTCACCATCGCGCCGCTGCTCCTGCGCCTCTGGCGGCTGCGCCCGTAAGAGCCCCCGCTTGCCGGCAGTGGAGCGACATCCTCTATGCCGTCCTGGGTCTTCGTCCTGACAGGGGCCCCCTGCTCGGCCAGAAGGTGCTGCATGCGCGTCCAGTCCGTGGGAATGGACCTGCCGCGGTTACTGTAATAATCTACTGTCACCGGCTCGTAATCCTTATTCACAAGCTCCTCCCGGAGCTCACGCAGGCCCTGCCCGTAATAGACATAGAAGACCCCATTGGCGTAGGCCCGTTGGGCGCCGGTCCTTACAAGTATATGCAGCTCCTTGCCGGACTGATGAACAATATCTATGGGAATCTCCCTGCCGCCAGCGGTGAACGCCCTCGCCTGCGCGGCTTCGGCACCACTGAAAGGAACTGTCACCAGGACACTGGCCTGCGGCCCGGCCTCCCGCGTGAAAACAGCACGCGCCTCGGCGCCAGGTTCGTGCCAGTCAACGCCGGCCGCCCAGGTCGCATAGCAGCAACCCAGCAGCAACTTGAAAATCCAGTACCTTTTCATCCCGATCAACATATCCACAAACCCAACCCATCGTCTAACCGCAAATGCAAAGCAAATACGCGCCGCAAAAGTATAACGCCTCCCCCGGAAAAAGACATGGTTACCAATGAAACCAGCAAAAGCCTCAATTGAGCACTAGAGTATACACCTGATGCAGTTCGCCTTTTTATCCCTTACAATCTTAAGCACTTAACTAACAACATGTTACGGATAGCAAAGCAATGTAAATGGTTTTGGCATGGAAAATGCGGTTATGAGATTGATGAGTTGTCTTCTTCACGGATGACTTCAACATAGCAGCGTAGACGGGATACCGGAATTCGCTTGCCGGTTTTGCGTATTTGACTTAAAACCCATAGCGGTGGAGTTGTGTGCGAGCGTCACGCCAAATTAAAGGGACCAATGTGAATAAATGCTTGAGGCACAATGGATTTACGCTGATTGAGCTGCTTGTCGTGATAGCCATTATAGGCATTCTGGCGGGACTCCTTCTGCCTGTCGTAAGCAAGGCCCGAGAGAGGGCACGACAGACCAACTGCGAAAACAACCTGCACCAGTTCAGCGTTGCTGTGGCCTGCTACAGGGACGACCACGACAAGGCCTTCCCTGAATTCCTGTCAACATTGTATCCTTCTTATATTGCAGCACCAGACCTCTTCCTCTGCCTGTCTGACCAGTCGCGGGGAACTGAAGGGTCCAAGCCGGATGATAATTCCTGCGGCGACCAGTACCCGGAAACAGACGACACTACCGGCAATAACGGAATAACTGCGTGCTCGTACCTTCTTGAGTTCTGCGGAGCTGAGTGTACCTGGTGGGTCGATTACATCGGGCCGGCAAGCCTTGAGCCTTCGATCGACGCGAACAGCGACGGCAAGGTGTCCTGGGCCGAGGCGAAACAATACCAGCTGGATTACGGCGACTTGAGTAACGGCAACACTCCTTATGACAAAACAACATTCCCCATGATCCGGGATTTCTACCACCACCGGGAAAGGTCCTACAGGGTCAAAGACCCGGACACGGCTGCCACCGTCAGGATGGGACTTACCCTCAACGTGGCATATGCTGGAAATGTTTTCAGGGCTCCGCTTATGTGGGAGCTTGAGCCCCTCTAAGAACTTTCCTACTTGGATAAACGAAAGGTTACGCGATGAAGAAAGCCTTCATGCTCCTGTCCCTGGCAATCATAATGATGACTGCCCCTTCCTGCGCGACCCCCCCGCAGGACAAGAAGCAGGCAGAGATCCAGGAGCGACTTACGGATATAGATGCACTTGTTGCCGCCAGGCAGTACACAGACGCGATCACCAAATGCATAGACCTTTCGAGGGTCGATCCGTTCACTCCTGGCCTGGCAGAACGGCAGGCGAAGATCCTGACGAAAATGTCCCAGGAACGCTCGCGAACAGCAGCTGTAAAGCGTGGCGCGAGCGAACTCAGGATGGACCTCGATGTTGCGCGGCGCAAAGTTCTGCCCGATACCTATGGCCTTCGGCTGTCCAATAGCGCGAAAATCGACCCACTGCGCACGCCCAAGACCCCCATGGAGCTGGCACTGGCCAAGAAGGTAACGATACACCTGGAGGGCGTAAACCTTGACGACTTCATTATGGCCGTCGGGGCTTCCGAGGGAATAAATATCATAGCCGACGCGATGGGCAACGAAGCCACCATGACGGTTCACGCGGAAGATGTTCCCCTTGTCGAGATCCTGGACTACGTTTCCAGGAATTTGGGTGTTTCTTTCTACGTGGGGGACAGCATCATATGGGCAACAAAATCCCAGCAGCCTCCCCAGACCGGGGCCCCTCTCGAAACAAGGATGTACGGCCTGCGCAAAGGCATATCTGCGGACGAAATCAATAACGAAAGAATCAATATCATAGAGGCAATAGAGCGCTTTATCCCCGCGACGACGGGCGCGGACCTTCTGTTCGACAAGAAAGCACACGTGCTGCTCGTTAAAAACACCCGGGACAACCTTGCCAGGATCGAAGATATCATCGAGAAACTCGACGTCTGCCCGCCCCAGGTGCTCATTGAGGCCCGCTTCATTGGCACCTCTGTCAGCGACCTCCGCGAGCTTGGAATTGACTGGGTGCTGAAAAGTCCACTCGTCGATTCCGAACAGATGGTTCCGGATGGAACCGGCGGGAACACCATCCAGCCCCGCACCCAGATCGACACGGATTCCACAGTCAATTTTGTCGCCTTCCCGAACGCGGCTCAGGGACTGAACCTGACCTATCAGGGCCTGCTGACCGGACCCATGTTTGAGGCGGTCCTCCATGCACTGGACATTTCCGGAAAAGCAACGACCCTTTCGGTCCCGAAAGTCACGACGGTTAACAACAGGACCGCGATGATAAGGGTCGGCGAAGATTTCCGCTACTTCGACCAGTTCGATATCCAGTCTGTTCCTACGTCGGTAACCGACTCGGGATCGCAGGTCTACAGCTCAATACTCGTACCGGTTGGATCTCCTCAGCTTGAAGAGCTGGGCATCCAGCTTCAAGTCGTTCCCAGCGTGGGCGGAGACATGTCGTCTATAAACCTCAGCCTGTCACCGACGATAAGCGAGTTTGTCAGGTACGAGACCTACCAGGTCGCCACGGGCAACGCCAATATCAACAACAATAACAATAACGTCGTCACAAACGGGAACGAGACATCTGTGCTTAAGATTCCGATCTTCCGTACCAGCAGCATCGAGACGGAAGTGGTCGTGCAGAGCGGAGAGACCGTAGTCATGGGCGGACTTGTAACGGCGAGTGAATCGAGGGAAACACACTCTGTTCCAATTCTTTCATCCATCCCGCTTGTCGGTAAACTCTTCCGTAGAAAAGACGTGCAGGAGATCAGGCAGAACCTGCTAATCTTCGTGACGGCAACAATACTTTCTGAGAGAGGCGAAGACCTCGTCCCCGTAATTACAACTGAAGTCAGCAGGGCGCCAGGTTCTGAAGGCGGCAATTGACGGGAAGTTCGAGCTGACCGGAGTTATGGCCCAGAAAAAGAAAATCATTGCCATTGATATAGGATCGCACTCGGCGAAAGTTGCTGTTGCTTTGGTCGCCCGAGAGAGCGTTGAAATCTCCCGCATGGAGTCGTTCAGGCTCCCGGCGGGCGAACAGGTCACAATGGAAACGCTCCGTCCGTGGATGGAGAAAAACGGGTTCCTGAACTCGCGCGCCGTAATCTCCCTGCCCGGCAAGGATGTGATCTTTCAGCCTTTCCAGATGGTACCGGCAGACCCTCGCACCTCGGAACAGGCCGCGGCCATGGAAGTCCTCAAGTTCAACGAGATGGCGTCTGAATCCATGGTTTATGATTATTCCGAGTTCTCCCTGGGCAAGAACGACCGCCGCCTGCTTCTTTCTATCGCCCGCCCATCACTCCTGAACGCTCCGCTCGCCCTGGCCGCCGCCGGCAATATTCAGGTCGAGGACATTGTTCCATCACCTATCGCTGTCTTTAACGGCCTTGTGGAAAGCTACGGGCAGGAAGGCAAGTGCACGCTGTATATCAATGCAGGGCACACAAGCACGTCCCTTGGCATCGGCATTGGAAGCCAGCTGGTCTTCGCGAGGGCCTTCTCCTGCGGCGGAGAAGTATTTACCTCGGCGATCGCTGAAAGCTCCGGCCTCCCCGCGGCACAGGCCGAGAACGCAAAGCACGCAGCCGGCTCACTTAAACCAGGGACACCCCACGCCGAAGCGCTGGCACCCGCGGCCGACAGATGGTTCGCCGAACTTAATTCCTGCCTGGCAATATTCAGGAGCCTCTTTCCTTCAGATACTGCCAGGATCGACGGCGCAATCCTTACCGGCGGATCGGCCGGCCTGGACGGACTTCCTGAATTTCTGGAGGCCAAGCTGGGCGCAGGCGTAACGGTCCCAAAGGCGGGCGATCCTTCAGCCGCCAAAGGAGTTCCTCCGGAGTACGTGGTCTGCAAAGGGCTGGCGCACTCGCTGACCGAAACCGCAGGCGCAGCAATAAGCCTGCTTCCCGAGAACATACGCGATGACATCGCTTCCCGCAAACAGCGCCCCTTCTGGTTCGCTTCCGCAGGTGTGGCGGTCATTATTCTCGCAGTAAGCCTGGTAAGCGGATACCTGCAGCTCAGGCGGACGCAGGACGTCCTGAACAGCCGCCAGGCCGACATGTCCGCCCGTAGACAGCTGGCATCCCAGATCAAGTCCGTGCGCATGAAAAGCGAGCGCATTCAGCACATGGCCACGCCCCTGGCCAGCCTGCTGAAGTCGACGCCGGTAATGGCGACCGTGCTGAAGACAGTGGCGGAAAACCGGGGAGCCGACGAATGGATCACTGTGGTATGCGACTCGGAGTCGTATTTCAACAGCAGGCTGTATGAAAAAGGCAGGGACCCCTACCGGAGCGAGCATTCACGTCGGTCCGGTGAAGAAGACAAACAGAAGCGCGTCGGCATGACCAGCGTGATCATTGAAGGCTTCACGCGCAACACCAGCCTGGCAACAGTCAGCTCGCTGATTACCGAACTTACGAAGCTCGAATTCGTCGAATCGGCCGACCTCCTGAGCGACGACATGCTCGCCCCCTTGCCGCAGGGAAACCTCGAAGAACGGCTGAACGCAATCAGATTCGCGATAGAAGTAAAGGTCCGTCAGAAATGAGCAGACGCCAGAATGACAGTTTTGGAGTTTCCGCCTCAAGGGTGGCAGTCATCTTCATCCTGATATCCGGAGTCATAGCAGGGCTCTGGATTGGACTGCTCGCGCCCGCCAACAATCAGCGTAAACAGGCACTGGCAAACATAAAGGCCACGGAAACTGAACTCGCAAAGATGGGCCTGCTGCTGGACCAGAACAGTCTAAGGCGCGAACTGAACAAGGAAATAGGCTACAACAGCGACCTGCTGATCGAGTGGTCCAATACGGTCGGCCGGCTCAACGGCTTCCGTGACCTCCCGAACATATCAGCAGAGCGAATCGGCAAGATTGATTATAAGGTGGCCCTCTTTGACGTCAAACAGCGCCTGCTCAAGAAGGCCCGCGCGCTGAACATCGACCTGACCTCCGACATTGGCATGGATGCCGTAGTAAAGAGCAGCGAGGACGCCAGAAGGCTCATGTATCAGCTGAAAGCGATCGAGACGTTGCTAGATACGGCACTGGACATGAAAATCGACACGGTGAAATTCGTCGAGCCGCTTTCGCCCAATGGATACCATCCGGAAAATTCCACTGAGATCTTTGTGGAAGAGTACCCGGTCCGCATCCGGATGTATGGCGACCTGGACAGCCTCTACGACCTGCTTTCATCCGCGCTGGTCCGCGAGAACTTCCTCGTCCTGAGAAACCTGAAGGTAAGAAGTGTCTCAGAGGCAAAACCTGATCTGCTCGATATAAGCGCCGTGATGAGCTCGCTGCTCTTTATCAAATCGCCTGAGACCATGGACACGATCAAGAACGCTATCGCGCCCGTTAGAATAAGCCCCAGGGGACATTAAAGCGCATGGACTTAAAGCATAAAGTGATTTCCGCCGGCAACTGGCTCAGAAAGGCAAACGCGAAGGCAGTGTTCGTGTGCCTGCTGGTTTCCTTTCTCGGCGTTTCCGCGTTCTGGGGCTACAGGCTCATGTCAGAGGTGAAAAAACCTACCATCACGCCGAACAGCAGAAGCCGCTCCCAGAAGAACCTCCCGCTCGGAGTAATCGCACTTGCTGATTCCGTAGGCAGAACGATAAGCGAGAGCTTCCCCTCCGCGTCCCCCTTCGCAGGCGCACCCGCAACCCCCAGACGCCGCACAAGACCGGAATACACGGAACGGAAACGACCGCCGATAAATTCGTTTCTTGACAGGTTCAGGAACAGGCCGGCTGACACAGACCAGCCTCACATCAACAGGCCAGAGACCGTGAGCCTTGTATATAAAGGTATCTTCAAGCGCTCGGACGGTGTAAAGATGGCGCTTATCGAGAACTCGAAAAGCGGCCGCAGCTCTTTCTACAAGTCAGACAGCGACATATTTGGAATGACAGTAAAAGCTATAGAAGCGGAAACCGTTGAAATACTCCAGGAGAACGGCGAGCCTGTTGTCCTGGACCGAGATCATTCGGCCGTGTTCGTGGAGGGACAACATGCCCCCTGATGCAGCTCCAATAGAAAAGAAGTTTATGTCAGACTCCATGCTGTTTGAGCTTGGACAGGCACTGGTCGAGAAAAGGCTGCTGTCCCGGGCACAGCTCGACGAACTGAACTCGCGGTGCGCACTGACCGGCGACCAGCTCGACTCGCTGATTGTCAAGGAGTCGGTGGTCAGCGAGGAAGAGGTGCTCAAGATCCTCTCTTCTCTCTCGGGCATTCCTTTTGAACACATGGCCAACGTTTCCATAGAAAGGTCGGCGGTAGACGCGGTGCCGCCCAAAATGGCCCTTCAGTACAAGGCCATGCCCATACAGGTAAGCGGCGGGACGATATTACTCGCCGTAAGCTCCGTTCCGAATGCCATGACGGTCGACAGCATACGGATCCTGCTCGACATGGCAATCGACTGGATGCTCTGCACCCGGACCGACATCTCCAAATCCATCAAGCATTTCTACGGGCTCGGAGCCGACACTATCGACCAGCTTGACGACTCCCCGCACGATCCCGACACAGAGATTCATGGCGCCGACATTTCGATGGAATCGGCCGACGAGGGAATCATCAGGTTCGTCAACCAGATCATTTTTGAAGCGATCCAGATGAACGCCACCGATATCCACATAGAGCCCTACGAAAACAACCTGCGGCTCAGGTACAGGATAGACGGTATCCTCCAGACAATCCCCGTACCGGAAAAGGTACGGCGGTTCCGCAAGGCAATAGCGTCGTGCGTAAAAATCATGGCGGACCTGAACATCGCCGAAAAGCGCCGCCCGCATGACGGACGCATCAAGGTGCGCACCAGCGACGAGGAGTTCGATCTGCGCGTATCGATTCTACCTACTCGCTTCGGCGAAACGGTAAATATGAGGATCCTAAGCCGCAACACTATGTTCATAGACCTCGAACATCTCGGGCTGAAAAAGGAGCAGGCGCCCCTTATCGAGTATTTCGGCTCGCTGCCCCACGGAGTCGTGCTGCTCACCGGGCCTACCGGAAGCGGAAAAACGACCACCCTTTACGCGCTGCTTTCCCGCATCAATACCTCTGAAGTGAAGACGATAACCGTCGAGGACCCCGTTGAATACCAGATGGAAGGCATAAACCAGATCCAGGTCCACAGCGAGATCGGGCTGACCTTTGCCAACATCCTCCGCTCTATCCTGAGGCATGATCCCGACATCGTGCTCATAGGTGAGATCCGGGACATGGAAACGGCCGACATAGCTGTTCGCGCTTCGCTCACCGGGCACCTTGTGTTCAGCACGCTTCACACGAATGACGCGCCCAGCGCGATTACCCGGCTGATCGATATGGGCGTTGAGCCGTACCTCGTTGCGTCATGCCTCGAGGGAGTCATCGCGCAGCGCCTCACAAGAAAAATCTGCGCAGCGTGCAGGGAACCGGTCACTGCCGACGAGTCGCTGCTTGAGGAGATCGTACGCCTCTACCCTGAGCGCTCAAAGGGCGCCTCATTCTACCAGGGCCACGGCTGCCCGGAATGCAACTTCACCGGCTATCGCGGACGTTCGGCCCTGTTTGAGATAATGGCGCTCGACGATGAGATAAGGCAGATGATCACGCATCTCCAACCTTCGACAGAAATAAAGAAGCGTGCCATGGCAAAGGGGCTGACAACACTGCGAATGGACGGATGGGGCCGCGCGCTTGACGGGACCACGTCTATAGAGGAAGTTGTACGTGTGACAAGGCGGGATGAGTTCCCTGCCGTAATAGCTGACGGAAGTTGATAAAGATGAAGATGCGAACAGTTGTTATGCTTCTATGCGCGTTGATGGCGGTCTCCTGCGCTTCTACAGGGCCCGGGGGCGGACGCACAGGCTACGTCGAAGTACTGTCGTCGGGCGCAATACGGGTCAATGGCCGGCCAGTAGCCGTGAACCAGGTCGGCCCGACGCTCAGGGCAAAGGGCTTTAGCACCCGCTCGCCAATAAACGTCCGGGTGCCGGAGGATGTCTCCCAGCGCGTGCTGAAAATGGTCACGGTATCTCTGACTAACAGCGGATTCACCAGAGTCGTGTTCATAAAGCCCAAACAGACGTCATCGGACGTGAAGCCCGTTGGCCCCGCGAAGTAGAGGCCTATCCCACGAAGTGGCGCGCGTTCTGGAACATGCGGAGCCAGGGGCCGGGCTCACCATCAAACATCCCTTTCGGAGCATACGAGAGCTGCACAGACCTGAAGTTCCTTTCGGGATGCGGCATCATAATGGTTGAGCGCCCGTCGGCGGAGGTGAATCCCGTGAGCCCGCCTGCCGACCCGTTGGGATTGAGCGGATAGAGCTCAGACGGCTGCCCACCGTTGTCAACGTAGCGGAGCGAAACCTGACCGCCGGAAACAAGGTCGGCTTCTGAGCCTGTCCTGCTGAAATCGGCGAAGCCCTCACCGTGCGCTACCGGTATGCCTACCCTTGCCCCTTCCATTCCCTGCAGGAGTACAGATTTGGAAGGCATCACCTCAACGGTCACATACCGCGCTTCGAAACGTTCGGACCTGTTGCGGGTGAACTCAGGCCAGCCCGCGGCACCGGGAATAATTCCCTTAAGCTGAGACAGCATCTGGCATCCGTTGCAAACGCCCAGCGAGAACGTTTCCTTCCTCGCAAAGAAAGACCTGAACATCTCTTCGAGCGCCGGATTGAAAAGGACTGACTTCGCCCAGCCTGACCCGGCGCCCAGAACGTCCCCGTAAGAGAAGCCGCCGCAGGCGACGAGACCATGAAAATCGGCCAGGTCGACGAGCCCGTTCAGAAGGTCTGTCATGTGCACGTCATGCGACTCAAAGCCGGCCCGGTCAAACGCGGCAGCCATCTCCACATGTCCGTTGATGCCCTGCTCCCTGAGAATCGCCATCTTCGGCCTTGCCCCGCTGCCCGCAAACGGCAGGTCGAGATCATAGTCGGCAACAAAGGTCATTCCGGGATCGTCCTCGTCGAGGATCCTGTCGTATTCCTGCTTCGCGCATTCCGGATTGTCACGCAAAGACTGCATCCTGCTGGTCAGTTCCGACCATTTCCTGTTTAAGGAAGTTACGTCTTCGTCCAGAACAGATTCTCCGTTGTAAACTATGGAAAGCGACCTGTGGTTGTTCGTCTTGCCGATTCGCGAGAACATGCCGCCAAGCCCTGCCTCGTTCAGGACTGCCTCAACACGCCGCAAGGCCCTGTCGTCCACCTGCAGCACAGCACCAAGCTCTTCGGCGAACAAAGCGCCCTGCCAGTCATTGCGACTGTCAGGGAGGGCAACGCTAACGCCGCGCCTGCCCGCTATGGCCATCTCAGCGAGCGTCACGAAGAGGCCGCCGTCGGAGCGATCATGGTATGCCAGCAGGAGGTCCTCTGAAACAAGCTGCTGCACCGCCACGAAAAATGACTTCAGTTTGGCCGGATCATCCACGTCGGGAACAATGCCCCCGGGCAGATTGTATACCTGTCCAAGCGCCGAGCAGCCAAGCCTGTTCTTGCCGCCGCCAAGATCGACGAGTATCAGCGTGGTCTCACCCTCCTTCAGGTCAGGCGTAACAGTCTTCCGGACATCGGTGACCGGGGCAAACGCGCTTATTACCAGCGTCAGCGGCGCTGTAATCTTGTGACTTTCCCCTTTGGAGTCATCCCATATCGTCCTCATCGACAGCGAGTCCTTGCCAACAGGTATGGAAACGCCGAGCTCCGGGCAAAGCTCCATGCCCAGGGCCTTCACCGTGTCGAAGAGTGAGGCGTCCTCGCCGTCCTCGCCGCAGGCGCACATCCAGTTTGCGGACAGCTTTATTTTGCCGATGTCTCCTATCAGGGTCCCGGCCAGGTTAGTCAACGCCTCGCCTGCCGCCAGCCGCCCCGAGGCGGGGCCATCCACAAGGGCCACGGCCGTTCTCTCGCCCATGGCCATTGCCTCGCCGGTATAAGCATTAAGGGTAGTTGCCGTAACCGCGCAGTCTGCAACGGGGGCCTGGTAAGGACCGACCATCTGGTCGCGGTGGACCATTCCCGTGACGCTCCTGTCAGTAATGGTTATCAGAAACGTCTTGTTGGCAACTGAGGGCAGATGCAGCACGCGGTCCACCGCATCGTTTATCTCCAGTGGGCTGAAATCCGGAATGTCCGGCGGAGGCGCGGCCCTCGTCACGTCCCGCAGCATCTTGGGCGGCTTCCCAAGTATCACCCCGAGTTCGATGTCGATGGGCTTGTTGTCAAAATGATCATCTTTCAGGGTGAGGTGCCCGTCCCCCGTGACTTCGCCCACCACCGCCACAGGGCAGCGCTCCCGGGAGCACATGCCAAGGAAGCTTTCCAGGTTCTCCGGAGCTACAGCCAGGACATAGCGCTCCTGGGCCTCGCAGCACCATACCTCCATGGGGCTCATGGAGCTGTCTTCTATGTTGATCTTCCTCAGGTTAAACTCGCCTCCGGTCTCTGCCACCAGCTCCGGGCAGCCGTTGGAAAGCCCTCCCGCCCCAATGTCATGTATGCTTAGAATCGGATTGTCGTCGCCAAGCCCTATGCAGTGGTCGACCACCTCCTGGCAGCGACGCTGCATTTCGGCGTTGTCCCTCTGTACGGAATCAAAGTCGAGGTCGGCATCGTTGCTTCCCGTAGCCATAGAGGAAGCCGCGCCGCCGCCGAGGCCGATCTTCATCGCAGGCCCGCCGATCTGAAGCACATATGCGCCCTTCTCAAGGTCTTTCTTGGCCGTGTGGCGCCGGCGAATATTCCCCATTCCGCCCGCAGTCATCACCGGTTTGTGGTAACCGCGGTACTTGCCGCCAAATTCTTCTTCATAGGTCTTGAAGAGCCCGCATAGCTGCGGACGGCCAAATTCGTTCCCGAACGCGGCCCCGCCAAGCGGTCCGTCAATCATTATCTGGAACGGGGTCGCAAGCCTCTCGGGAAACTCCGCATAGTCTTTCTCCCATGGCATTACAAAGTCGGGCACCCTGAGGTTCGAAACCATGAACGCGGAGAGGCCCGCCTTGCTCTTTCCTCCGATACCTGTGGCGGCCTCGTCGCGTATCTCGCCGCCGACCCCGGTCGCGGCTCCGGGATAAGGTGAGATAGCCGTCGGATGGTTGTGCGTCTCAACCTTCATGATCAGGTCGATCTGGTCGGGAATCCTTCCGTACGCGCCCTCCCCGCTCTTTACCATAAACCACTCATCCTCAAATCCTTCAATGACGCCGGAGTTGTCCTTGTATGCGACGAGCGTCCCCTGGGGATGCTTCTCGTGGGTGTTCTTGATCATGCTGAAAAGAGATCGGTCCATCTTCTCGCCGTCTATGATCCAGTCGGCATTGAAGATCTTGTGGCGGCAGTGCTCGGAGTTTACCTGCCCGAACATCACCAGTTCCACGTCGGTCGGGTTGCGCTTCAGTTCGCTGAACACCTTGAACAGGTAATCAATCTCCTCGGCACTGAGTGCCAGGCCCATCTGGACATTGGCCTTTTCCAGGGCGTCCCTGCCAGATCCAATGACATCAACTTCGACAAACGGAGCCGGCTCTATGTGCTGGAATATATCAGACACATCCTCGTAGACACCCTCGGTCATGCGGTCGTACAGCGCCTCAAGGGCCGCCCCCGCGCTCCCCGGCGTGACAATGGAACCGGAAGAATCAACCAGGCTGCAGTGCATTCCCCTCTCCGCACGCAAGACCCGTTTCAGCCCGCAGTTTCGGAATATGTCAGTCGCTTTTGATGACCAGGGCGAGATAGTGCCCTTTCGTGGGGTAACGAAGAATCCAGGCACTTCTTCGTACGCTTTTTCCGTATCGAGCAGCGAGTAGCTCTTGCCCAGTTCGTCCTCGGCGAGTTCGCCGTCGACTTCCAGAAAATACACGTATTGCGCGTTTATTCCGCTGACAGCCGTGTCCGGCTTCAGCCTCTTCATTTCTTCGAGAATCGCCTTAATCCGGAAGCCGGAATAGACGTCCCCGCCAGCAAGCATCAAAGGTTTCAACATGGCCTCCGCAACAACAAGAAAAACGAATCTGAATTCATAACATGCCCTGTCGCGCTACGGCAATTCAATTCTCATTTCGGGGGGAATTGACGGATAATTTCCAGGATCTCGCGTGACTCAGCAGCGATATCAGCCGCCATGGTGACTGCCGTTACCACGGCAATCGTCCGCGCTCCCTCCGCCATAAGCACAGGAATGTGCTGCTTCTTGATGCCCCCCATGACCGTCCATGGAACAGACAGGTGCGGAGCGATCTCCTTTATCGACTGGGGGCCAAGGAATTCCTGCTCCCAGTTCTTGGTCATGGTCGGATAAATAGGTCCTATGTTCACATAGGAGGCACCGGCAGCCTGTGCGACGAGGGCCTCGTCAAGTGTATGGCTCGAAGCGCCTATGATCATGTCGGGCGCGCGGCTCCGGGCCTCTCTCAAGGGCATGTCGTCGAGCCCGAGGTGAACGCCGTCGGCCCCGCACTGTTCGGCAATGTCGATTCTGTCGTTGATTATGAGCAGCGCGCCGGCGTCACGGGTAAGGCTGCGGACCCGCTCCGCAAGCTTCAGGAGATCTTCGTCATGGACCCCTTTCTCCCTCAGCTGAATGAGCCTGACTCCGCCTTTCAGCGCTTCCGCGACGACCTCGAGGGTCGGCCTCCCCCCGGACATGCTTTCCGACGTGACGAGATAGAGGCCGGCACGCGCAAACCGCGCCATCCTCTCCTTGTGTGATTGCGATTCCATACGTATCGATAATACGCGCCGCCGGCAGGAATGCCATAACAAATGAGGGGCGGCGGCCCTGTCGGCCCCCGTCAGTTCTGAGTGGTCTGGTGCTCAAGCTCGCGGATGCGGTCGCGTATGCCGGCAGCGTCCTCGTAGCGCTCCTCGGACACAGCAATCTCCAGGCTGTCTTTAAGCTGTTCAAGCTCTGACGGAGAAGCCTCCTGGGAAGCATCGTCCTGCTCTTCCCCCTTATCGCTGAACACCTTGCCCGCTTCCTGCATGACCTTGTCCGACACGTATATCTGCACTCCCGTCCTCAGGGCCAACGCGATTGCGTCACTGGGCCTTGAGTCGACAACGGTATCCTTGCCAGCCACATCAAGTATAATGTTGGCGTAAAACGTGCCTTCCTTCAGGTCTGTTACGACGACACGGTGGACCCTGCATTCGGCACAGTCGAGTATGTTCTTCATCAGGTCATGCGTCATCGGACGCGGAATCTCCACGTTATTTATCCATAGCGCAATAGCGTGCGCTTCTGCCGCACCAATGAAGATCGGCAGTGACCTCGGATCTTCCTCGCCTTTCAAGAGCACCACAAACCCCATGTTTGAAAGGAACATGCGCTCTACTTTTACTCTTATCATCTCTCCCTCCAGCGAGATTATCCCAAATCACGGGGCACGAGGCAAGGATGCATAAAAGCCTGTTTCTCAGACTTCCCTGACTGTAAGCCCGACAGAGCTCTCGCCCGGGCCGACCAGCCAGTCACGCGCAACGCGATATCCCGGCAGCCAGACTATCTGCCCGGCACACTCGATCACGGGAATCCTGGCGCGCGCGGCAGCCGGGACCTTCTGGTTTATGAGGATGTCCTTGATCTTTTTGGTGCCTGCCATTCCGCTCGGTTTCATACGGTCACCCGCTTTCCAGGAGCGGATCGTCAGACGCTTTCTTCCCAGGGCTTTCTTTGAAATCGTGGCCCTGGCGGGATACTTCCCGGGTGTCCCCCCGCTCCTGACAGCACCCCTGCCCTCAAGGGCTTCAACGGCCAGTCCGGCAGCGGCAAGGTACGCGCGGCCCGGCACCGTCAACCGGGTCGAGAAACTCGGGACAGGAGCGTGCTGGGTCCTGCCTATACAAAGCCTGTCGTATTCCCGCACTATGTTTAAACCGCCCGAAACCTTCAGGGAGGCATTGGGCTTACGGCTGACAATCAGTCTTTCGATCGAAGCTATCAGCCCCAAATCCATGTCTTCAGCCCTGACTCCGTTTTCCGTCAGCCATGTCATCAACACCCGCCTCACAAGCGACCTGTGCTCGCGGCGCAGCTCCGAAAGGTTCAGCTCAGATATCGAGGCCCTGCAGGACGCCAGGGCCTCCTCGGTCAGAGACTGCAGCAGCTCGTCGTCCTCGCGCAGCACCTCCGCTGTCCTTGCCAGCACAGCGCGGGCGTTCGGATTCAGTTCCGCTTCCATCAGTGGAAGTATGCTCTTCCTGACGCGGTTGCGCTGATATTCTGACTTGCTGTTACTGGAGTCCTCACGCCATTCAACTTTGTGCCGGCGAAGGAATGACACCACCTCTTTCCTCGTGATATTCAGCAGCGGACGTAAGATTTCTACTCCTCCCGCCGCGCCTCTCGCGGGAATGCCGGCCAGTCCCCGAATGCCCGCTCCCCGGGCAAGCTTCAGCAGCACCGTCTCAGCCTGGTCATCCAGTGTATGCGCCGTAACAACCGCGGTCGGCTTGCCGGTCTTCCCCGCTGCCGCGGCAAAGCATTCATAACGCGCGCTCCTCGCGGCCATCTCGAACGAAATCTTTCGGCGCCGCGCGCGGGCCGGCACGTTGACCCGCCTTACCTCACACTCGACTCCCAGTGCCCGGCACGCGTCCCGGACGAACGCTGCGTCACCTTCCGACTCTGCACCCCTGGACATGTGGTTGACGTGAACAACATGAAGCTCTGTCCCAAGCGTCCTGCGCGCGTCACTGAGCACTTTAAGAAGGCACATTGAATCCGCGCCTCCCGACACGCCCATGACGAGGGCCTGAAACTCACCGGAGGGATCGAGTTTTCTGTAACTGGCAATAACCTTCCTGATCATGGGCTCAGGCTATACATCCGGCCTCTTCTTTTCCAGAGGAAAACCGAGGCCATCGGGCCGGGCAGCAGGGTTCCACCCAATTCTGGGCTTTCAATCCTCTGTGCAGCCGGATATCCTTCGAGCATGACCCCTGTAGCAAAAAGCTCGGTTATGATAGTAACCTGTATTGTGGTGGCAGTATGCCAGACATTTATTCTCATGGGCTTTCTCAGGAAACTGAAAAAGATCGAGAGCGACTTCTGGGGCGCTTCGGCCAGGAAGGCCGAGGAAGAGCTCGAGAGGGCACGCGCAGAAGAGCGGGAAACGGCGCAGCAGGCGGCTGAAGCCGCCGCCTCGGAATAATGACCTCGAACCACACACTTCGTATTCATATGGCGCAGATGGAAGTGACGCCCGGGCGCCCTGTTGACAACTGCGCGCGCATCCTCGATGCCGTTAATGCCGCCCGCTCCGACAGGGCCGATGTTGTTGTCTTCCCGGAAATGGCAGTCCCGGGATACCTTATCGGCGACCAGTGGGAGCACGAGTCCTTTCTTCGTGAATGCCAGGGATGCGGCGAGGAGATAGTCAAGTCAGCAGAAGGCATTGTTGTGGTCTTCGGCAACGTCGCCGTGGACTGGCACAAGAAGAACGAAGACGGCCGCGTCCGCAAGTATAACGCGCTCTTTGTAGCTGAAGACAGGGAGCTCAAAGGGCCTGACCATGGACAGCACGCGTTCGCAGTGAAAACGCTGATGCCTAACTACAGGCAGTTCGATGATTCCCGCCACTTCTTTGACTTGCGCAAAGTTGCGCTCGAGGAGAACAAGTCACTGGAAGAAATATCGACGCCCGTTACAACTTCCCTGGGCAAGCTGGGGTGCGTCCTGTGCGAGGACGCCTGGGACACCGACTACGCGGCGTCTCCAATGGGCCTGCTTGCGAAACACAAACCCGACCTGTTCATAAGCATCAGTTCATCCCCCTTCACCATGAACAAGAACCACAAGCGAAACCGCGTGTTCTCGGCGCACGCCGCGCAATATCGCCGCCCTATCGTATACGTTAACCATACCGGCCTGCAGAACAACGGCAAGACGGTCTTCACATATGACGGCTCATCATGCGTCTATGACAGCCACGGCAACTCTCTGGTAACCGGAACGGCTTTTGAGGAAAGTTTCGAGACAGTGGAAATCGACCTGGCTCCTTCCGCAGCCTTCGGAAAGCCGGTCAACCTGAAGACTGACGGCATCAGTGATCTCTGCGGCGCCCTCACTTACGGGACCCGGAAGTTCATGTCCCTCTGCGGCGTGAGCAGGGTCGTGGTGGGGGCCTCAGGCGGAATCGACTCATCAGTGGTAGCCGCAATCTACGGGTCCATACTGAAGAAGGAAGACCTTCTCCTGGTCAACATGCCCGGCGAATATACTTCGGACACAACCCGCGGCCTGGCATTCGACCTGGCAGAGGCCATCGGCTGCCTGTACGTTGACGTTCCCATCAGGGAGAGCGTCGATCTCACCTCCGCGCAGATCAGCGGCGCTGAAGCCGCGAGCGTTGACGGCAGCCTGAGGCGGACACTGGACCTTTCCCCGTTCATGCATGAGAATGTACAGGCACGCGACAGGTCTTCCCGCATTCTCGCCGCGGCCGCATCCGCGTTCGGCGGCGTGTTTACCTGCAACGCCAACAAGTCTGAAGCTACAGTTGGGTACACGACCCTTTACGGCGACCTGTGTGGATATCTCGCGAACATCGCGGACCTCTGGAAAGGTGAGGTGTACGAATTGGCAAGACATCTCAACAGCGCCATATACAAACGCCAGGTGGTACCTGAAGGCTCCATCAGCATCAAGCCGTCGGCTGAGCTCAGCCCTTCACAGAATGTTGACGAGGGCAAAGGCGATCCCCTAAACTATCCTTACCACGACTGCCTCTTCAGGAGCTGGGTTGAGTCGTGGAACAGGACGACGCCCGAGGAGATCGCAGAATGGTATTCTGCGGGGGAGCTTGAGCGGAGAATCGGGTTCGAAGGGAAGATCGCTGACATATTCGGATCAAACCGCGAGTTCCTGGATGACCTGGAACGATGGTGGACGCAGTACCAGGGCATGGGCGTGGCAAAACGAATCCAGGCCCCGCCCGTACTGGCCGTGAAAAGGCGCGCTTTCGGTTTTGATCATCGCGAATCGCAAATGGGTCCGTATTTAACGAAAAGGTACAAAGAGCTTCGAGACGAACTGGTGGAGCGAAAATGATAATCAAGAGAGACTTCCTGCAGGCAAACGCTCTGTTCGGCGGGATATCTGACGATGGCATAAACGAGATCATCCCCCTCATGAAGGAAGAGCACTACTCCAAAGGTGATTTCATTATGAGAGAGGGCGAAGACGGCGACTGTCTTCACTTCCTGATGGAGGGCACCGTCGAGGTAGTCAAGAAGATGGAGGACGATCCTGACGGTGAGCTTCATCGGCTGGCGGAGTTTGGGCCGGGTGACGCGTTTGGGGAAATGGAGCTTATCGACATACAGAAGAGATCAGCATCGGTGCGGGCGCTGGAGGACGTGGCCGCTTTGAGCCTTTCGAACAAGGCCATGTACAAGCTGTACAAGTGCGACCTCAAAGTCTACACGATGATTATCCTGAACATAGCCCGGGAAATCAGCCGCCGCCTCAGGCGCATGGACGCTATCATGGCGCACTCTGAATGCACGGACCTCGGCCCAACGCATCACCACTTCGACTAGAAGATTATATGCGCTTCTGGATGCTGCGCGAACCGTGCAGGCGCCGCCAGGCAAGTGGCGACATTCCCCTGTCCTTCCGAAAGAGCCTGTAGAAATAGCTCTCATTCTGAAACCCCACTGCGTCGCAAATCTCCAAAACCGGCAAGTTTGTCGTAGCCAGGAGCTCCGCGGCCCTCGCTGTTCGGAGCGAGGCCAGGTACCTGGCTGGAGACTTGCCCAGCCAGTGCGTGAACTGCCTCGTGACGTGCTCCTTGCAGCGGCAGGCGTAAGAGACGAGCTCATCAAGCGTCGGAACGACCTCATGATGCTGGTGGAGCCAGGCTACCGTCTCACCAAGCCAGTCAGGGCAGCCTGCCGGAAGATCTATCGTCATCGCAGGCACGAAGTAGCGTGTGACTGTAAGCGCCAGGAAGTTTGCGAAGACAGATCTGCCGTTTTCGTGGCCGTGGTAACGTCGAAGATCATCCACAAGCTCATAATAGGAGTGCCGCTCCGACTCAGGAATCCCGGCCGCGGGACCCATCTGGCTGGACCCGAGCTGCGCGATCAGCCCGCGCATCTGGGTGTATGCCTCCAGGCGCGTCAGCCAGGATGAGGAAAACATGATGTTAACGTACGAAAAGTTCCGCCCCTGCAGCGCATGCACATCACCATCGCGCAAAAGCACTACCTGTCCGGCTTCCTGCTCAAGCGTGGCCGACGGGAGCCTGTGCGTAAGATCACCATGGAGCAGCACAACGAACTCACAGCATCCCTCATGACGATGTTCTGGATAGCTCCAAACATCATCCTGGGTAATAACATGCGTCCTGTATCCGGACCTTAGCGACTCCTCTGTTTCATGCCATCTGCTGATCCACATCCCCGCCCCCTGCCTGCCTCAATCGTTCACACGCAACAAATATCAATATAGTACAGTCTTTAGTCAAGCGTGATCATTGTATAATGACTATTACAATGCTACTTTATCAACACAGTTCACTCAATATTAGTCACACAAGCCAGCAAGGAGGACGTGATGGCCGGAAAAGTACCAGTAGGAATTCAGCTCTATTCAATAAGGACCATAATTCAGGACGATGTTGCCGGAACGTTGAAGGCGCTCGGGGAAATGGGCTACGAAGCCATCGAGTTCGCTGGATACTATGGACTGGACGGCGAGACCCTTGCGGGAATGCTTAAAGACGCCGGGCTCACCTGCGCAGGTGCCCATACCGGAATGCCGCAGCTGGAAGGCGATGAACTTGAGAAGACCATTGCCGTCAACAAGGCCTGCGGCAACGACAGGCTGATAATACCCGGAGCCAACCTGGACTCGCTCGACGAAACGATCGCGCAAATGAACGCGATCCATGAAAAGGTCCGTGCGGCGGGCATGAAGCTCGGATTCCACAACCATACGAAGGAATTCGAGACGATTGACGGCAAGACCAAGTTCGACATCATATTCGAGAACACTGCCGACGATTTCCTCGCACAGGTAGATATAGGATGGGCTTCCGCCGCCGGGCAGGACGTGCCTGCTCTCCTTAGAAAATACGCCAACAGGATAGAGACGGTCCACGTAAAGGAGTTCAAGCCTGACGCGCCCGAAGCGGTCGTCGGAGAAGGCACCGTAGAATGGGAGCCCCTGATGCAGATACTGGAGAACGAAGTCGACATACAGTGCTACGTTGTGGAGCAGGAACAGTACGAGGTCGGCCCGATGGAAAGCGCCAGGGGCTGCATCGACAACATCCGCAGGATGGGAAGATAATATGACTATTAAGGTTGGAATAATCGGGGCCGGGGCCATAGCCAATAACCACTGCAACACGATCAGCAGCTATCCAGGTGCCGAAGTGGTCGCTGTTGCTGACCTCAGCGCAAAGCGGCGTAACGAACTGAAGAAGAAATGGAACATCGCTAAAGCCTTCGCAAGCTGGGAAGACATTGTTTCTGACCAGGAGATCGACGCCGTTACAATCGCCCTGCCGAACTCACTGCATGCGCCATGCGCCATAGCCGCACTGCGCTCAGGCAAACACGTCCTGCTGGACAAGCCGTTCGCGATGAACCATGCGGAAGCCAAACGCTGCGCCGACGCGGCAAAACAGTCCAGGAAGGTGCTCATGGTCGGGATGAACCAGCGCTACTCAAGGCAGGCGCAGACCCTGCGCGCGCTCGCCGCTCGCGGCGAGTTCGGCGAAATCTACCATGCGAAAGCCTACTGGTGCCGCCGCAGCGGCTCCCCAAAATTCGGGACATGGTTTGTTAACAAGAAGCTTTCCGGCGGCGGATGCATGCTGGACATAGGTGTCCACTACATGGACCTCTGCATGTATGTGAGCGACCTCTGGAAGCCTGTTTCAGTAAGCGGACAAACCTACAGCAAGTTCGGCCCGCGCGGTATCGGCGAGGGCGGATGGGGGAAATCGGACGCAAACAAGAAGATCCGGTTCGACGTCGACGACTCGGCGTGCGCGCTTATCAAGTGCCGCAACGGGGCCACTATCGAGCTCAACATATCATGGGTGCGCCACCAGAAGAACGGCGACCTGCAGAACGTCGAGCTCTACGGCACCGAGGCCGGCGCCTCACTGTCTCCCCTTGAGATATACAGGTTCGGAAAGAAGAAGGGCGAATACGAAGTGGTTCAGCCCCAGGGCGTGAGCCTCCCCGACTTGCGGGACAACCGCCATCATGACTGGCTGGACATGATATCGAGGAAGCGCAAGGCGATCTGCACCCTCGAACAGGCGCTTACGGTGCAAAAGGTCCTGGACGCCATCTACAAATCTTCTGCAACCGGTCGCGAAGTACGTATCCGTTAGCACATGCGGCTTTCGCCGCATGCGCTGACTCTGCCCAGGTCCTTCCGCGTGCGGAATTCACAGCCGGGAGCCCCTAGAACGGCTGACTGCTGCGTCGCCTGATATATATCTGGTCGACGGCTGCCTGGTCCGAGAGCGACAGCAGGTACTCTACCGCCTGGGCGACGTCATCGGGAGAGAGCAGGCAGGCGCTGTCAAGGTCCGGCCGCGCGTCCCGGACGAGTCGAGTATCCACACCGCCGGGCAGGATGGCACTTACTCGAATCCCGTCCTCCTGCACCTCGTTGGCCAGCGACTTGGTCAGGCCCATGACACCGTGCTTGGAGGCAGTGTACGCCGACTGGCCGGGATAACCTTTGAACCCAACAACGCTGGCGATATTGATAATGTAACCCCTGCCGGCCGGCTTCATCATCTGCACAGCCTGCTGACAGCACATGAACGTGCCCTTCAGGTTGACGGCGAGGACGCGGTCAAACTCTTCAACGGGAAAATTCTCCAGCGGCCCAAACAGGCCGACGCCAGCGTTGTTGACTGCCACGTCAAGCCGGCCGAACTCCTCCTGTATCCTGGTGAACAGCGCTTCAACTTCCCGCTCCTCTGATACGTCCGTCTTCATCGCGACAGCCTTGCCGCCGCTGCCCTCAATCTCACCGGCCACCTCTGTAATCTCACCATCGGTCCTTGCCGACACGATCACCTGTGCTCCGAGCCCTGCCAGGCGCACCGCGACGCTCCGGCCGATCCCCCTGCCGGCACCGGTCACCAGGGCCGTCTTCCCTGCAAGCATATCCTTACTAGACATCATTGGCTTTGCCCCCTGCTGTAAGCTTATTCACCTATCCACCCATGAACTCCGTCTGACAGCGCAAGATACTCGATGCTGCCGGGATCATGCCCCAGCATGGAGCTTCCCCTGGCGTCAACTGCCACGCAATCAAATCCCGCGAGTATAACACCGAAATCCTTTGGCGTCCCCGCCAGATGCATCCCGGTAAGGGCCGGGCAGCAGTCCACAACACACAGGTCCGGTTTCTTGTAAAGGCACACATCGAAGACCGACCAGTGCGATGAAGGGCTGTGCAGTGCTGACTTGTTCCACGACCCGCGGTAGCGGGGCGCAGGCACAAGCCCGAACATGTTCTTCATGGCTATTGTGGTCTCCGTGAAACAGTGGTCCTTGAGCACCGGGATCGAGATCACGAAAGCGTCAAGCGCCACCTTGGGCATATAGAGTTCGTTCCACGTCCTCGCTGCAGGGCTGGCAAGCAGAACGTCCTCTTCGCTGTTGAAATCCATGAGAGGCAGGTCATGCTCCCGCGCAAGGACCTCATAACCATTGGCCCTGAACGTGTCGCGAGTCTCTCCGCTGCCGCAGCCCTCGCCTATTGCCAGGGAGGCCTGCGAATGCTTTCTGCAGTATTCGACAACGGCCCTCACCGTGTCCACTCTTGTTGTCACCGGCGGCGCGTCGGCGTTGGTGAGGTTAGGCTTCAGTATTATAAGCCCGGACTGCGGCAGGCGCTCCCGGGCGCCGATACTGTCGAGCGCCCGCTCGACGGTCCCTGGATAATCCGTAAGCTCCTCTGCCGCCACTTTCTCTTTAGGAAGGGCCATACCTTATCCCCCGAACAATACCGAGTTCTCGGAGAAGAATATCCCGGCTATGCATCCCGTCATCAGGCAGGCCAGCGTGGCCGCGACAAGTGCCCTTACCCCTACTTTCGCCAGGTCCGAGGTCCTTTCAGGGACAAGCGCGGAGATCCCGCCCACAAATATTGAAAGTGACGCAAGGTGCGCGAAGCCGCAAAGCGCGTAGCATGTCAGGACCGCGGACCTCATTGATATGACGTTGTCCCTGGCGAGGGACGCGACCTGACGATAGCCGGCCACCTCGGTAAGCACCGTCCGGGAACCAATGATCTGTGAGGCTATCATCGAATCCGCGGGCTCGATCCCCATTGCAGCTACGAAAGGATAGAAAATGATTCCGAGCAGCCCCTCAAGCGACCAGTTCATCTCCGCGCCTGCGATGCACCCTACGCCGTCCCCTATCTTGCCGAAGACCAGGTTGGCCAGAGCCACTAATCCCAAAACCGCAAGAAGGAGGCCCACAATCCCGAAAAGCAGCTTCATTCCGGCACCCGCGCCATTTATCACCGCCTCAAAGACGCTGCCCTCCTTCTCGTACTTCGGCTTCACATCAACGCCGAGGGTCTCCGGCCTGCCCGACTCAGGAAGCAGTATTTTCGACATCACCAGCGCTGCGGGGGCAGAAAGCAGTGATGCGGAAATAAGGTGGCCGGCAATGTTGCTGAACGCGTTCTCCAGGCAGAAGACGTAAAAAGCGAGCACACTGGAGGCAATAGTCGCCATGCCCGCCGTAAGCACAGTGCACAGCTCCGACCGGGTCATTCTTGCCAGAAAAGGCCGGACTGTCGCAGCGGATTCGATACCCACAAATATATTCGAAGCCGCACAGAGCGACTCTGCTCCCGACACCTTCATGAGGCGGGTGAAACACCAGGCGAACAGGCGTATCAGCGCCTGCATAATGCCGAAGTAGTAGAGCACAGACATCAAAGCCGAGAAGAACACGACCGTGGGGAGCGCCTGAAACAGCAGTATGAAGCCCAGTGAGGTCTCGCCCCCCGGCCCTGCCTGTCCAGGCCCGAGCGCAAGCCTTCCGAACAGAAAGTGGCTGCCGGCGGTCGCGCAAACCAGGACACTGTCGACAACCTTGCTCAGCTTGACAAAGGCGGCAGAACCTGCCGGAACAGTAAAGATAATGAGGCCCAGCAGAAGCTGTATTCCTAAGCCGGAGACAATGAGCCTCCAGTTCATTCGCTTTCTGTCCGCCGACAGGAGCCAGGCGAAACCAATCATTAAGCAGAGCCCCAAACAGCTGGTTAGATTGTGGATGTTCATAGCACGACATGATAATGCCGTTCAGCCCGGTTGGCAACTTAACATGGACGCCGGACGCAGCTGCGTGTTATTGCGCTTTCATTCACCGGCCGCACGATATAGATTCAGGTATGCGAAAGACGCCCGTTATAATGTCCGCGGTCCTGCCCGGCGCAGGCCAGTTCATGCAGGGACGTAAGCTGGCGGGAACGATCTTCCTCACCTTAATACTCATTACATTTTGCACCAT